>CAYMBT010000025.1:0-2426 GCA_964388755.1 uncultured Pseudobdellovibrionaceae bacterium
AAGTTCGTTCCAACATTTCAGAAGTCAGTGATTTAGACCCACAATTAGGTTTCAACCTTGTCCGGCAATACATTGAGGTCTCTCAAAACGGAAGACCTTGGTACCTTTTATCCGATACTATAAAGTCATTTCATCGCTTAGAGGTTGATACCAATCGTGATCGATCCGTTGAGAATATTCAAAGTCTCATCGCTCAAAACAGAGTCGATCATATTAAGAAAATGAATGAGTTGATCGACCAATTTAATTCTATCTCTCTCCAAGAGCTCATCCATTTTCGCGAAGCCATAAGACTCGAAAACCTTGCACGACAAACAGCCTTCCCTATGGCACGAGATCTTATAAGTCATGGATTGCTCACCTCAAACGGCTTCGAACGAGGAAGCATCTATGAAATGTCAGACCTAAAAAAAGTAGCTGCGTTCTTCCAATTGCGCCGCGAGTTTTTTGACGCCGTCGAAGACATTATGGGTCCCCTCAACGAGTACCACTTCATCACTGATGGTAAGCCCCGCAAACCCACAGACTCAGAAATCTATTTTGAACGCTACGAAGAAGCCAACCGCAAACTCCTAGGCCGATTCCGAAGCATGCAAACCTACAACCCCCTATAACCCTTCCCCCAAACAGAATAAGCTCAGACCTTACTGAGCTTAGCTGTAATGTGCTTAGATAGTGATGAGCTTAGTAATAATGAGCTTAGATAGTAATGAGCTTAGATAGTAATGAGTCTATACAGTAATGAGCTGTCTTGAATTCCACTGGTTTTAATTTCTATGTTCCCATGTTTTGTGAACCTCTGGAGAGCGGATGCGCTCGCCGCAGGCGACTCCAGCGAGGGCAGGAGCCCGCGTTCACAAAACATGGGAACATAGAAATTAAAACCAGTGGAATTCAAGGCAACGAATTAGATAAAGAGTCTACTATCAGTGAAAAAGATTAGAAGTCCTGAGAGGATAAAGTTTGCTTTCGCATCTGCCAAAGTTTCTGGCTCATATAAGGTCTACGAGTTTCGCCGGTGCAGACCAGAAGAAGTTTGGTGATTTTAAGGTCCCCAGGATCGGTGAAAAGAAGAATCAGCATCTCGCGAATGTAGTTAGTGTTGAGGGTGATGTAGTTATCAGTGCCCATGCCAAGCTTAAGGCCCTTTTTCTCCCACCAAGAGAAGGGATGATCTTTGTAGTCTTCAAATTGGCCGGTGAGCTTTTTATTAGACGATGGCAGAGCGATGACCGAGAGTTGTTTATCGATCATGCGATTGATGATGTCGTGTTGGTAGTGTTCAACCTCGCGAGCCATATGGAACTTAGTTTTTACAAAAGTGGTGAATTCTTGCTCGGTCAGCTGGTCCCCTAAAAGCAGTTTATCCCGAACATTAGAATTTTGTCCCCAGTCCATGGATGTGATTTCTCGACATTCAATGGATTTGGGCTTGAGCGGTTGGCCCTTACGGTTAAAGTGCATGACCCGTTGAAAAATGCTGTGAAAATAGTAGTTAGGATTGATCCCAAGACTTAAACCATGTTCGATGGCGTCCACATGCCAAATATTCATGGCGTTATCGACCGATTGGATTCCAGTACGTAAGGTGTCCCAGGTTTCGCCGTGGTGACTTCGTATTTTAATACCGATGGATTGAAGTTTTCGAAAACCGATCTTCATCTCTTGGAAGTGGGATTTTCGGTAAAGATCTTTTTCGCTACCTACGGTATCCACTTCTAGAACGTGTTTAGTGAGCTCGGGGTGATCGGCTAAAATGCGGCGAAGTTCTGAAATCTGAAAATTGAAGTCTTCTTTTTTATTAGCAAAACGGGTGGCATCGTAAAAACCAGGCTCTTTTCTAAAACAGGGGGATAGAATAAACTGAAAGTCAGGATTCTTATTTTGAAAATCTTTAAAGCCTTGATAAAGACCTAAAATCACATCTTCTGTGGATACGGATTCAATCCCGGGGATTTGTTCGCTCTCTAAAGTTGTGGCGCGAGAAAGGGAAAACTTAAGTCGAACAGCGCCTACATTGTAGTTATCCCAAAGACTCTCAGCCAAATGATAAGAGGCTTCTCGGTGGGCTTTACGATCTGTGAGGATCAGCTTTGAAAGATAAAGAATCTCGAGGTAGCGGTCAAAGCGGTCGCCTTCAGGCAATCGAATCAGGCGGTCAATGTCGGCCGGTGATTTTATTGGTAAAGCATCTTCGCCATAAATCATTTTGATTTTTTCGGCATAGATCTTTTTGTGGGGGCCGCTGAGAAGCTTACTGATTTTGGGATAAAGAAATTCAGCTGTCAGTGATCCGGTCAGGTGAATATGCTCTTCGCGGTAGCGCATGGGAAAGTTTTTAAAAAAACGATAAAAGGCAAGGCCCATGGGATGTTCAAAAAGTTCTTGGATTGTCAGTTCGTCAATTCTATAGAGATTTAATTTTT
>CAYMBT010000025.1:2436-18926 GCA_964388755.1 uncultured Pseudobdellovibrionaceae bacterium
AACGGCTTTAATTTCAGCTGGTAGTGTTTGGGCATTGGCCATGAGTTCAATGGTATCGATCAGATTAAGACCATTGGTTTCGCTGATGGTGTGTATAAGTCTGTAGTAAAGTCGATCGTCAAGATTTGCTGGCATAAAATTAAATTAAGTATGTCAGAAAAATCAAAAAAAGCCACCAGTATTTCTGGTGGCTTAAAGGTGTGAAAAGTCCATCCATGGACTGTAAAAAATAAATTTTAGTTCAATTGAGAGGCTAAATAGAGCTGCTTATAAAACTCAAAACCCAGCGGACGAGGGTTATCAAGCTCAAATCGTGCTTTAAAAAATCTTGTGACACGTGCACGGCTTGAAGACAAAAATAAAGCATCAATCACAGTATCGACGTGATCTTGGTTATAATAAACAGCCTCTGGTTCGCCGTAAGCTTTATGCAAAGCCAATTGGTTGGCAGTAGGAACTGTCTTATCCCTACGGGCAATAACCATTCTTAAGGTTTCTGGCAACATGGTCGAAGCAATGTCCATGGGATCAATGCTAATATAGTTACGTAAAAAGTTTTCATACTCTATTCGGTCTTTAAAGCCTTGTTCGTTCATGCGTTTACGTCGAATGGCAGAAACGTCCTCTTGCTGACTTTGCGCCAAAATATAAGGCACATCTCCGCCAGCAACTATCATATAGCCGGCTGAGATTTGAGCTTGGGTGGACATAACAAAGGCCCCTAGAATTCCACCCAGGCTGACTCCAAAAACGCCAATTTTATCGGATTGAACATTAGGGTCGTTAGCACCAAAAGCCATCATGGCTTTTACACCTGCAACGGCTCGGTAATAAGAGCGCTCATGGTCTTCGGGTGGTAAAAGTTTTTGCTGTGCTTGGTAAACGATATTTGCAAAATCATCTTCAATGATGGCCGAAACAATTTTTTCGTCACAAAAGCTATCAGCCATACGACGGTCCAAAAGATTCATTCCACCTGTGGGAGGCAACATAACCACCATGGGTAATCGAGTATCGCCCAAGCGGTCACGGTTGGGGATATAGTAACTGACGGTGAGCTGAAGGGGCTCAGTCATATTAGGGTATTCAACATTGATGCGTTTTTTATAAATCCAACAACTATCCCAGCTTCCGCCGTTTTTTTGACTAGAAACCTCTTTATAAACCACATCAAATTGAAATTCATTGATGATATATGAGATCTCTTCTGGACTCAGTGGATCTCGAGCGAATGTGGTGATGTTTAAAAAAATAAGACAAAAGAATAATATTATTCTATCCATAGAATCTCCCCGTTATCCAACCTTGGACAAAAATGAACAGTTACTAAAAAATTCTTTTTTATTTTTAAGTCGATCAAATCCAATTTAATCAAACTCAAAGAACAAACAAAAGAGAACTTTTACTACTGCATAATAGATCATAAAAAGGGCTTGGTCTTAAATCCAGTAAAAAACTGGTTTGACCAACTGATTCAGGTAAAAGTTGAACGAGCAATGCGTTACTCTTGGTTTTAAGCGGCCAATGTCAGAGTCTGCAATTGGTTTTTCTTTAAATAACAATTTGTGGCTTTGATCTTACAAAGCGAAAGGCCACCTACTAAGCTAAAGATCGGCTAATAATTTCGTAAAGGTTATCAGAGGGCTTTGAACCTATTATAAGTTCTAGTGCCTTTTTGATGGGACCTTGATATTGGGGAGAAAGTTTTCTCCAGTTATTAAAAGCAGAACCCAGTCGAGATGAAACTTGGGGATTGAGTTTATCGATTTCAATCACCTCTTGGGCAAACCACATATAGGTTTCACCACTGGTTCTATGAAACTGAGACCAATTGAATTGAGCGAAGTAGTAAAGAAGCGCAAACACATTGTTGGGGTTAGATCGGTCAAAGACGTCAGATTTCATTTTTGCTTTGATATCATTAAAAGTGTTTTCGGATGAGGACATGGCGGCAACGGTCAGCCATTTGTTCATCACCAAATTATCATCACACCACTGAGAGTAAAAACTTTTCATGGCTTTTTCGTAAAGATCACCACCACTGACAGCCAAACGATGAAGAGCACTTAAAGTATCAGTCATATTTTTAGCGTTTTGAAATTGTTCAAAAAAGACAAAAGCGCCTTCATTGGGATCATGGCGGTAAAGATAATTGAGTAAAGAGTTTTTAAAAGATCTTAAAGCAATGTCCTCAGGGGTCTGCCCAAGGTTTTGGTTTTGCAGATTTTGATAAAGCTCAAAAATACTGGTGTGACACTCTCTAGACAGTGTTTCTAATAAATAAGCCGATGCTTTTTTAAGGATCACAGGATCAAGGTCAGTTATAAATTCAGCCATAAATTGACTTGATGGTAAATCCATAAGTCGAGCGGTGAGAGCCGGTGTTTCTAGGCCTCCATGGATCAGATTTTTAAATGTCTTTATCAAGGAAGTTGGCACATCGGTGGTTTGATTGTCTTTGAGATTGTCATAGATTTTCATCAGTGTTTGACGATAGATTTTTTGGGCCGAGTCCCAGCGATTAAATGCATCGGCATCTTTATTCATCAACAGATAAAGGTCTTCATCACTTTGCTTGAACTCAATATTAATTGGGGCTGAAAAATCGCGGTTAATAGAAAGAATGGGTTCTTCTGCAACATGGGTTAATTTAAAGGTTTCTTTTTGTTGGGTCAGTTCTAGAAGATCCGGGGCCTGATAAGCTGTGTTGTTTTCAATTTTAAATTCTATGGGTGTGCCATTTTTTGAAATCAGTCCTAATTTGATGGGAATATGGTAGGCCTTGTTTTCTTGTTGTGTTTTAGGATCTAAAGTTTTTTGAGTTAAAGTGATATCAAGAGTTTGTTTTTGTGGATCATAACTTGTTGAGACACTGATCTGTGGGGTTCCGGCCTGATCGTACCAAAGCTTAAATTGGCTGAGGTCTCGACCAGAAACTACTTCCATGGCTTTAACCCAATCATCGGTTGTGACCGCTTGTCCGTCAAAGAGTTCAAAGTATTTAGCCACCCCTTTTTTAAACATATTTGCACCTAATAGTGTGTGCAACATACGAATCACTTCGGCACCCTTCTCGTAAATGGTGACAGTGTAGAAGTTATCAATGGCTATGTAAGATGAAGGGCGAACGGGATGAGCCATGGGGCCAGAGTCTTCAGGGAATTGTCGGGCTCTCAGTAAAGCCACATCTTCGATTCGTTTTACCGGGCGAGAGTTCATGTCACTACTAAATTCTTGGTCACGAAAAACAGTAAGGCCCTCTTTGAGGCTGAGTTGAAACCAATCTCTGCATGTGACTCGGTTTCCTGTCCAATTGTGAAAGTATTCGTGTCCTATGACCCGTTGAATGGCTTGGTACTCATCATCGGTGGCTGTTTGCGAGCTGGCGAGAACATATTTAGAATTAAATATATTCAGACCCTTGTTCTCCATAGCACCCATATTAAAATCATCAACGGCAACAATGTTATAAATGTCGAGATCATATTCGAGACGATAGGTGTCTTCGTCCCACTTCATGGATTGTTTTAAAGAGTCCATGGCAAAGCGAGCCCGTTCTTTTTTTCCCTTATCCACAAAGATTTTTAAATCCACTTTTCGTTTTGAACGGGTGAGAAAAGAGTCTTCGATCCAATCCAGGTCTCCGGCAACAAGTGCAAAAAGATAACAGGGTTTTGGAAAAGGGTCCTTCCAGACGGCTTTATGCTTGCCATTTTCAAGGTCAAGAGTTTCAACACAGTTGCCGTTTGAAAGTAAAATGGGATAGGAGGATTTATCGGCAATGAGAGTTGTGGTGTATTTTGAAAGCACATCAGGGCGATCCATAAAAAAAGTGGTGCGACGAAAACCCTGGGCTTCCATTTGGGTGCAAAATACGGTTTTGGTTTTATAGAGGCCAGAGAAAGCTTTATTCAGATGGGGCTCAAGTCGAACTTGGGTTTCTAAATTAAATTCTTCGGGACAGTTCTTAAGAAGTAAACCTTTATCACTGAGTTCATAATCACTGGATTGAAGCTCAATACCATTTCTTGAAATACGAACCAGGTTTAAATTTTCTCCATTTAAAAAAAGTGTCTCTTTGCTTTCGTCACTTTCTGGATGGGCTATAAACTTAAGAGTGGTAGTGAGTAAAGTTTCTGTCTCGCCAAGTTCAAAGGTCAAATGAATCTCTGGGACTAAAAAAGAGGGGACCTTATAATCTTTTAAGTAAATTGTTTTTGGCACATCACTCATTTTTTGCCTCTTTATTTTTTAAGTTTTTCAAAACGATCAAGTTTGTTTTGCATATTCTGTGGGACCGCTTTGCTAAAAGCGAGGGGGTAGGTGACCAGCACCTGATCTAATTTGTGTTTAGGAAAGCTCCACTGGCTGAGCTTTTGAGTCAGGCATCCATTAAGCTCTGGATTATTGAGCGTGGACTTTTCTTTATCGATACTAACGTCAGTGGCCTCACCGCTGGGTTTAATCTTAAACTTGAGTGTAACAACCCCGGAAAGCTCTTCGTTGCCTTTTTTGAGCAGAGCTTCACCGTAACAATCACTGATTTGTTTTCGGTTGTTTGAAAAACTGGTGCGAATAGCTTCGCGAGTTTGGGGATCCAGGGTTTCGGCTTCTAAATTTTTATTGGAAGAAGAACAGGATGTTAAAAAAAGTAAAATAAGAATCAAAGGTCGCATTTTTCTTCCCCGGCGGTTTAAAGACATTATTAACTCTTTAAAGATGTGGGTCATAATGACGCTTTTAAGCTTAATTTTCAAGCTTTTGCATGGGTCACTCAATTCTTGATTTATTTACTCTTTAAGTGATGTTAAGAGGCTTTATGGAATGGCAAAAGTTTGAAAAATTGCAGTATCTCTGTCAAACCCACGAAGATGCAAAATCATGCGTCGTTCTATTTCATGGTTATGGTGCTGATGCCCAAGATTTAGCCGGCCTCTCTGAAGTACTTAAGTTTAATGCACCTATGGATTTGTTTTTTCCCCAGGGACCCATTTCTGTTCCTATTGGTCCCATGATGTCGGGCTTTGCTTGGTTTGAATTGCGTGTGGCCGACTTTGAAAAACTGGCATCTAACACGATGTCTGACCAAGCCTTTATTCCCCCGATGCTTGATACCTTTCAACAGGTCACCCGATGGCTGAACAAGCTTGGACAACTTTATGATCAAGTTTATATCGGTGGTTTTAGCCAAGGTGCTATTTTAACCAGTCATGTTTTTTATCGGCTCAACTTTAAGCCAACAGGTCTTTTGCTGCTCTCTAGTTTTATGATTTCACCCTCGCAGTTTCCCCAATTGCCCGATCAACTTAAAGTCCCTTTTTACCAAAGCCACGGTCGACAGGACCCTGTTCTACCGGTGGGGGGAGCGCGAAAACTTTTTGAAAAATTAGAAACTTTGGGTCTTAAGGGCGAATGGGTTGAGTTTTCAGGCGGGCATGAAATACCGATGACGGTTATTCAGTCCTTAAGTGCTTTTGTAAACCGCCTCTTAAAAAATCAGGGATCGGCTTCTTAGTGAAAGTTTGTGAATCACAACACACGTGGGTAGAGCGAACCACCGCGTGGGGGACTTCTTGGTCCATCACTTTAAATTCCATCTGAAAGCTTGTTTCAGAGATTCTTAATACAGAAATCAAAACAGAGTAGGTTTTTAATGGTAAAAGGGGCTTAAAATACTCGGCCTCATTGTGCCTTAATGGGAAAATCGAATCCCGGTTAAAAAAGAACTCATTGGGATCAATCTTCATGGCTTCGATAAAATCCTCAAAGCAGCGGTGGATTTTGGTAAAAAGACCACCCGAAAAGGCAATTCCGGCAGGATCGGCTTCGTCAAAATGGATTTTCATGGTGGTTGTATGGGCCATGACTTGTTTTGCCACGGACACGGTGAGGCATAAAGGCTTTTGATCCTCTGTTGACCCAGAGCAACAATAGGGGGATATGATTCTTATTAACTCTCAACTTTGATAGAAGTTTTTTGGCCCCTATGCAGACTAAGTATTATAGCGAAAAAGATTTTCCGTCCTACCTTCCAAAGCTCAATCGTCTTTACGATGATCTTTTTGATGGGGGTAAAGGTTTTCGCTCGCTTTTGACCCAACAAGTTTCAGGCCCACTGGGACTTGACGAAAAAACGGTACAGCTTCTTTGTCAGACTATTGAATTTATTCATAATGCATCACTGCTTCATGATGATCTTGTGGATCGATCGATTTTACGGCGCGGAAAAACGGCGGCTTGGCTTAAATATACACCAGAGTACGCCGTCCTTGCCGGTGATTATTTATTGGCCCGAGTGATGAGTAACCTGTCTTCTTACGGAAACATAGAACTTGTACAAATCACAAGCCTCACTATAGCAGAGCTTTTAGAGGGCGAGTGGATTCAGGATTCATTAGTGGGTGATTTTGAACTGACTTTTGAGCAGTTGACTGAAGTTCATAGTCTTAAAACTGCATCCCTCTTTCGATGGTGTCTTTGGGCGCCGTTTATCGCCGCTCAAAAACAAAATAATGAGCTTAAAACTCTGTTGTTTGAACTGGGTACCACCCTGGGTTTACTGTTTCAGCGCAGTGATGATTTACTGGATTACGACATTCGAAATACCGAAAATAAAGCCATTCTCGGTGATATTAAGTCTGGATACCTCAATTCTTTTGGTGCCTTCTTTTGTCGTGGGATGGATTCCAGTGTTCGAGAAAAACTTAAAAATATCCAAAGTCTAGAAGAGATCATACGAATTGTGGGCGAGAAGAACTTTAAAAAATCTCTAGAAGAATTTGATCAACTCAATCAAGAACTGATTGATCTCTATCAACACAAAATCAAACAACTGGAAGTTTTGCTGAAAGAAGACGAAAAATTGATTGTAAAACATCTTTCGGTTTTGCCAGATATTCTCTACTGGCGCAGAAAACCCCAATAGCGCTTAAAGAGAGAGCCGGTGACAGAGTTCATAACCATAGCAAAAACTGACGAACAATTTTGGCCACTCTTGACTGGACGATTTTCAAAAACTCAATTTGCTCAACCGGTGCAAAATCTTTATGTTAACTCTCCTCATGAGACTGTGACTTTCAAAATAATTGATAAAAAATCTTTTACATTGTTTGAAGCCCTTTCTGCTTGGTATTCGCTGGCAAGAAATATTTTTTTAGTCTTTCCGGTGGTGACAGGCTTTGCTTTTTTTATATTTCAAATGGGCTCTTTGGACCTCTTTTTAGTTTTAAGTTCTTTTTTAGGCTTGCAGTTTTTTTTAATGGCCCTGACTCTTTATAATGACTATCGCGATTATATCAGTGGGGTCGATCGGGTGAATGGGAGTGGTTCAAAAAAACCTCTGATGACGGGTTTGATCAGAGCTTATCAAGCCAGACAACTAGCCCTTGTTTTCATGGTACTCTCTGTTGTGGCCTCAAGTTTCTGTTTTTGGATGAAACCTTCGAGTCTTGTTTTTGCATTGGTGGCTTTTCTTTTGGGGCTTTCGCTGACTTCAAGCTTTCTTTTAAAAACCATGAAGAGTCTCAGCCTTGTGGCGACATTTTTTTTAGCGGGACCACTGCTGATTTCGGGATTTGAATTTCTTTTATTTGATAAGGTCTCTTTAAGTTCTATTTTGTTGGGCGGCCTTTTTGGTCTTCATGCCCTTAAGTATGATTATTCAAAACAGGTGAGAGACATCTATTTTAACTCTAAAGCTCAGCTGAAGACCATACCTACAATTTTAGGTTTTGAGAGGGCAAAGTTGATCTACATTCTTTTATCAATAGCCCATGTTTTTATGCTTTCAGGGTTTGCTCAAGAATCTGGACTTAAAGAAATTTGGTTTTTAGTGATCGTAGCACTTTTCTTTGAGACTTATATTAATCGCTTTATTTTCACAGCCCCATCCTTTCTTTCATCCCAAATATCCTACGCCCTAAGCTTACAGAAACTTCATTACACGATGGAGTGTGGTCTTCTCGTGTTTATCTTTTTGAGTCCTTTATGGTTATCCTTGTTTTAGAAAACCAGTATAAAGAAATCTCTCTTAAAGCTGCAGAAACTTTTTTGTTTCAGAAAACCAATGTGGCTCCAGATGACAGTTATTATCTTGTTTATGAACAAGGTCGCTTAAGGCTTAAGGATCATCGTCAAGGTCAAAACTTTTTTGTCGAGGTTAATCCAGAAGACGAGTTGGATCGGCTTAAAAGACAGAAGGTGAATTACAAAAAAGATATGTTGAGCCGAGCTGTGGGTTACAAAGGTGATCCCAGTTATGTGATCTTTGATGGGACCATGGGTTTTGCCAAAGATGATTTTCATTTTATTAATTTGGGTGCCAAAGTGATAGCTTGTGATCATAACTCTGTGGTCTTTGCTTTGGTTAAAGACGCCATTGATCGATCCAGTTTTTTACAAGAAAGAATGCAAATTTTTTTAGGCGACTCTCAATTTATATTAGAGCAAGAGATGGGTCGTTTTGATTGTTTGTATCTTGATCCAATGTTTGAAAATTTTAAGAAAAAATCAAAACCCAAAAAAGAAATGGCTTTTTTAAGAGAGATTCAAGCTGATGAGTTAGGGGTTCAGGATATTTTAACTCGAGCGTTGGATCTTAAAGTAAAGAGAATAGTTGTCAAACGACCCAGTAATGGCGATCATTTAGTGACTAAACCCAATAATATACTCAATGGAAAACTGATTCGTTATGATATTTATAAAAGGCAGTAATCATGTTTTTTGATGTCGGCCTGTCACCCATTCTTCAGCTCACTCTTACGGGCGCACTTGTTGCCGTATCGAGCAATATACTTCTAGATTACTTTTCATATTGGTTTTCGCTTTCAACTCGGAGGTGGCAAAACTTTGTTTTTGATCATTTGGGTCGAAATTCTTTGATCGACTTTATAATGTTCGTTCTGTTGCAAGCCGTCTCTTTTCGAAAAAAATCATTTTTTGACCAATTGGGCGCGCTGATCAACGTTCGCACCTTTAGTACTAAACAAAATGGTGTAATTTTAATCGCTAGTTTCATTGGCCTTGGTTTATCCATCTTATTAATTGCTTTTCATACCGCCTACTTGCCTCTCCTTTTATTGCTTGGTTTTTGGGGAAGAAAAAAATCCAGCTTTAAAGAAATGAAGCCCTTTTTTATGGCTCTTCTTAGTTTTTTCTTGTTTGGCCTATTGCTGATTATTTTTGATTCCTACTTAAAACAATCTTCTTTGAATATTCACACTTATAAAATTGGTCCGGCATTGATTTTATTGATTTCTTACTTTGCCTCTAAGTACTTTAGAACACCGGCGGCCTTTTTAGTTTCCTTTTCTTTTTTGTATGTTTTTATGGATATCAATGCTTTTTGGTTTCCAGTTTTCTTTTTGATTTATAATTTAGTGACTCTGTCTGGTTTTTATATCACTTTTTTAGGTAAACATTCTCGAACCTATCATTCTTTGTTTCTTTCTTTTTTCTTTCAAACTTTTCAGTTTTTGATTTCTCTTGTCTTTGCGATCTACTTTTTTGACAATCTTAAGGTTCATATAATTCCACAAGGTTTTTTATCATCCTTTAAAATTGTAATAGGCCTGTTTGCAGCTTACCAAATTATCCCACTTTTGATTTTATTGCCTCTTGTACTTTTAATGCGTTCTTTTTTGAGTTTTTCATTTTTGACTCGTGATCGTGGGGATACGCAAAAAATTCTGTATTTTGAACAGAAATCCAGCAGCTTTTCGATCCATCTTTCAATCTATCTGCTTAAACAAGAGTTTAAGAAGTATTTGTCGACTATGATTACGCTTTTTGATTGGGCTCATCAAATTGTTGAGCATGGTTCTATTAAAAAAGAGCGATTTGAATACTATCATGGAGTTTTGACCCGAGTCGGAGAAGAGGTCAAAGAACTTTGTGTTAAAATTACCGAGCACAAATGTCCAAAAGAACTCAATGATTATATTATGAGCCACTATAAAGCAATGGGTCAATTGGATCAGATGGTTCAAGCTCTTTATCATTTACTAAGAGGTTGGATGGAGTTGCAAAGCAGAAAAGATTTAAGTGCAAAAGACAATCATGATTTCTCGGAACTCTTAAAATCACAGGTCGCTGTTCTTGAAATCTATTTCCAAAAGCAAATCGACCTACCCCTTAAAGTTAACAAAAGTGTGATTGAAAATTTAATGGACAATCAAGCTCAGTTTAATCGATTTTGTGTGACCTCTCAAGAAGACGATCTTATGAGAGAGTCTCAGTTGATCTCAAACACCATTATCAAATTAATATGATTAATCATTTTTTGGTTCGAGCTTTCTCAGGGCAACACTAAACTCGCGGGTCACGTCACTCGTGCTGATTTCTTGGTTTGAATCCGAGTTTGACACAAGTCCTGTCCCATGAAGAACCGCACCAGTGGCCACGTAATTAATGCCATTGATTTTTTGTATTGCAATGACAGAGCTGGCCACATCCCCTCTGCGTGTGTCGGTAGGGTGGGCTGTTCCTACTATATAATTAGCATTAACAACCTTACCCTTAGGACTCAAAGTGACATAGCTGGCCACATCTCTTGGGTGAGTCAGGGAGAACACGGATTCAATCAAATTATTATTTTCATCAAAGAGGGTCAGATTATTTCTAAACGCCCCAGTTACAAAAACAAGTCCATCTTCTGAGGCTTCAAGTTCAGCACCGACTTGGGTGGCTATTGCATCCTTTCCGCCCCAGCGACGGTACCAGAGCAAATCCCCTTGTGAATCATATTTAACAACAAACTGGTCTGATATTTTGTCTGCGGCCAGGGTTAGGTTTTCTAATCTTGCGTTAGTGCTATGAACACCCGTGGCATAAACGTTACCGTATTTATCCGTACTTGCCCCTCTGAAGTTATCAAACCCCGGGCTTGAAATTGTTTTGTGCCAAATCAGTTCTCCTTGGCTATCAAGATACAAAAGTGCTCCATCGGTATCGGTTCTAAAACCGTTGGCTCCTGATGCACGTGCTGTGATACTTAGATCACCAAATGTGACCGTTCCAGAGAATTCAAGGCCAATAAGCATTTGACCATTTTTATCCGATCCAATGGCGCGAATCTGTGAATCGCCAGATCCACCCACTTGTCTTGACAAAACAACATCACCATTTCGGCTATCAACTTTTAATAAATATCCGTCTTTTCCGCTGGACGTATAAGTGGTTTTTTGACCATTACTGTTAGTGTATGCAAACTGACCCTCAGACATGGCAGAGACAATTAAAAAATCATCATTCATCATAGAGACTTCGTTACCCCCATCATTAAGAGAACTACCCATTTGTTTGGCCCAAATCACTTCACCAGAGGGGCTCACCTTGGCTAAGAACTGATCTGCTGCGCCGAAACTTGTGAATTCATAACTTCCAAGTTTAAGAGTTTCAGTAAAACCACCATTAATATAAATGTTTCCAAGACTATCAGTTGTGAGATCAAAAATGTTTTCATCACCATTATTGTTAGGTGAAGAAATCTCAAAAGCCCATAATAGTTCTCCGGAAGAATTAAATTTGGCTAAAAAAGCATCGGTACTGCCACCTTGAACGGTTAACGTTTTGCCACCAAAAATGCGAGATTGGCTAAACACTCCACCAACGATGAGGTTTCCCTGGGGATCAAGACTAATACCATCAGATTCATTTTTAATTTCATTGATATTGATTCGTGGTGCAGGATAAGAAGCTTCAAAAAATAGAAGTTCGCTGAGAAGAGGAGCCTCAGTGTCTATTTCATCGCTGTTAAAATCTTCAGGAGTTGATGGAGTAATTTGACTATTGAGCTTTTCGGTTTCAAGGCTTCCGCAGTTTTGATAAAGGCCTAGGCAAAGTGACAACAAAATAAAACTAAGATTTGTGAGTTTCATAATTTTGTTTCCCCAAATAAGGTGTGCTTAATTAACCTAATAACGATAGTGGGGTAGAAAAGTTGCGTTTAGACTTCAGCCATTGCTCTTAATTTATTAGAGGTTTAAAATTGACTTATTTTGAGACAGTTTTATTCTGATAAAGGGATAAGTGTTTCTTTGATCAGGACTCGTTTGGACGCAATCAATTCGATGATTCATGGAATTTTTAAAAAGATAAACATTTATCCATTTTAAAAGCGAAAAAAGAATTTTATTTAAAGCCTAGCCTTTTTAATCAAAAGGCCAACCGGGCACGTGAAAGGCTCTTATACAGCTTTGAGTTTGTGGAGTGCTGATGGAGGTGTCTTCTTTGTAGTTCCAAGGGGCTTCGGTCCAGCGCGGATCATGTTTATAAAGAAAATAATTGACTGTATTACTAGCAAGCCTTCCAGAGCTGGTTTGACGAAAATTCTGAATCTGAGTCATGATATTTCCCCAAAGGGCTGAGTCTTTGGGGCAAAGAAAATCCCGATAACGAGAGGAGCCGTAAATATTCAGTGACGAGGCAAATTGATCTCTCTGAAAAACAACACTTTTAATGTCACCATTGCGCAATTGCACGCGGTTTCCAATGACGTTAACAACCGTTTCTCCCACGGCTTGATTTTGCTCGGGGCAGTTGGCACCAAGGACCTCTGCGTAAGCCAAACGGGCCCAGAGCTGAATATCAGAATCAGAACTTAAAACTTCTTTGTATTTATCGTATTTGTATTGATTGCGACGGTTATTGTTAACATGAGTTACAATTTGATCAATAACATTGGCATCATCCACGCATCTTGGAAGTGAGTCAGGGGTTGATTCAGCTTCTTGTGATAATTCTTGTCGAGCCCTGGGAAAGGGTGAGGTTGTGAGTTCTGCAAAAATAAAGTTGCAAAGGATAAAGTATAAAAAAATGACCATTCTTAAAGTTAGATTTTTTTGTGAGCGATGTAAAGACTTTGATGTTTTTAAAATTTTTGTCTTAGACATAAACTTTTTAAAAAAATCTGAATTTTTTAAAGAATATTAAACAATAATTAGTTGGATTGATTTCGTGACTGCTCTTTACGACGAGCCAGCTTATAGATTTTCTTAAGTTGATTATTGGTAAATTCGGGTTGTTTGTATTGAAAATAGCTTTTGATATCATCGATGGCTTTAATGTAATCACCCGTTTCATAAGCAACGACGGCTCGCTCGGTAATATGTTTAAGATTAAAAGGTTGATAGCGCATTAGATAACTATGGGTCAGAGAAAGTATATGAAACTTGTTCTCTTTGCGTGCCAAGTCTTGAATGATTTTTAAATAATCAACGATCAGGTTATTTTTTTTAAGGGAGCCGCTAGCAAAATCAAAATCTTCGTTAATAAGATCAACGATTTCATTGGCCTCTAGAAATCGACAGCGGTCTGCAAAATCAAGAATGTGGGATTTATTATAGAGTTCTATCCTTAATAAATAGCGACGGCGACAACTTGTGATCTGGGTTCTAAGCTGACACTCTTCGAAAAGTGTTGTGATCAAAAGCATCAATAAAACAGCCGGGCCCTTTTTTTGCCTTAATACCTCAGGCAAAAAGCAGTCAGAAAGACATATGTCACTTTTGTCGTTGATCTTAAAGTTAAGTTCATCAAAAAAATAATGTATCAACCTTTGCAACTTATCGTCATCTGACTTTAAGCCAGTTGTTTCTTGTATAATACCGTGGCTTAGAGTTTTAAGTTGCTCTTGAACATGCTGGGTTTTCCAAATGGGATTGAGGTTTTCGGTAAAATGGCAAAGCTCCATCAGTAGCTGCCAATGTTCGTGGACAATTAAAAACTTTTTTGAGGTCTTTTGAACCTCAACTTCCCCCATACCCATGGCTTTAATAAATCCGAATTTGAGATGGAATTCAATCCTTAAGTCTTTTTCGCAGTTGGGCCGTTGACAGATTGTGAACTGCAAAACGACAATAGTGTGGTGTCAAACAACGATGAACTTAAACAAAGAATCAAAGAACTTGAAGCCGAAATGGCACGTAAAGATCAAGATCTAAAAATATACCGACGTGAGTTAGCCACCGCTAACACCGAACTTGAAAAATTAATCATCAAAGTTAATGACCAATTGCGACATTCCCATCGTATCCAAAAGTTTTTAGTTCCCACAGAATTTCCCAATATTCCGGGTTTTGAATTCAGTACAAAGTTCAGCTCCAGTTCAGTATCAGGTGGGGATTATTTTGATATTTTTGAACATTTTGACAAAATGAGATTTGGACTTTTTCTATCTTCAGCCTCTGGCTATGGCATGTCTGCTCTATTTCTATCGGTTCTCATGAAAATGACCTACGAAATTGAAGACACAAAAAGCAAAAATCCAGGACGGGTCCTGCAAGAAATCTTTGAGGAGATGAAAAAAGAATGTCGTCCCGAGGATGAATCGGCCCTCTTTTATGGTGTTTTTGATCGTAGAAAATTTCAGCTAATTTACTGCAATGTGGGACAGCCGTTGGCCATCCATTACGTAGCCTCTCAGAATAGAATTGAACTGCTTAAAGGCTCTAAGGCCCCCTTTTCTATCCAAAGTAATCCTGCAGAGTTTGATTTGGCCAATCAAACGGTGGATCTTAACCCCCAAGATAAGTTGATTTTGTGTTCTAGCGGGTTTTTATCCCTTAAAAATGAAGAAGGTCACCTTTGGGGGATTGATGAAATTCTTTCTGTGATCAAGCAGAATGTAAAAAAAGACGTCCATGGCCTGCGTAATGAGATGTTTTATCAAGCCTCAAAATTCAGCAAAGAGCAGCCGAGGGACCTAACAGTGATTGTGACAGAAGTTAAAGAAAGAATTATGAGATTAGCCTCTGATGGCAGTGTCTAGCGCATCGTATCTGGAAAGTAACCCTTTTAGCCGGTTATTGGCTCCTTAACGCTTGGTCACTAGATTGCTTTGGTTAATTTTTTTAAAAGATTTTTAGATCCATTGTTTTTATAGCCCCATAGTGTATTTTTAAGTGAATATTCATAAAGCAGGATCAAGACGAGGAGAGAATATGGAAGTCTATAGCGGTGCAGTTGATAAAGGTCTTGAAGGTGTTATTGCTTGTACCACAGCCATTTCATCCATCGTAGACGCGACTTTATGTTATCGCGGATACACCATCGAGGATCTAGCGGCGAATTCAAGTTACGAAGAGGTTGTTTTTTTACTTTGGAATGATCGTCTTCCAAATACAACTGAACTGAGCCAGCTTAAAAAAACTTTTGGCCAAGAAATGGTGCTCGAACCAAAACTCATCGCCGCTCTTAAAACTTTACCAACCCATGTTCATCCCATGGCATGGTTAAGAACTGCAGTTTCAGCCATGGGTCTTTGGGACAATGATGCTGAAGATATGGATGAACAATCAAATCTTCGAAAAGCCATTCGTCTTTGTGCCAAAATGCCAACCCTTGTGGCCGCATTTCATTGTTTTCGTGAAGGTAAAGATTTGGTTTCTCCGCGCCCTGAAAAAAGTGTGGCGTGGAATTTTCTTTATATGCTTAAAGGTGAGGAGCCTGAAGCCGACATGGTTAAGATTTTTGATACCTGTCTTGTCCTTCATGCCGACCACGAACTCAATTGTTCGGCGTTTTCTGCTCGCGTGACGTCATCATCGCTCAGTGACATGCATTCATCCATCGTCAGCGCCATAGGAACTCTGAAGGGACCTCTTCATGGTGGAGCTAACGAACAGGTGATGCGTTCTTTAAAAGAAATTGGAAGCGTAGAAAACCTTTTGCCTTGGCTTGATAAAGCACTGGCTGAAAAACAAAAAATTATGGGTTTTGGTCATCGCGTTTACAAGAATGGTGATCCGCGAGCCAAAATTTTACGTCACATGAGCAAAAGCATGACCGAGCGTTCAAGTGAGCCCCATTGGTTTGCCATGTCCACCCTTCTGGATGACGAAATGAATGCCAGAAAAGGTCTTTTACCCAATGTGGATTTTTATTCTGCCAGCGTCTATTACGCTATGGGAATCCCGCTGGATCTGTTTACTCCGATCTTTGCTGTTTCACGGGTTTCGGGCTGGATTGCCCATATTCTTGAGCAGTACAGTAAAAACCGCATCTACCGTCCCCGTGGCGAGTGGACCGGGCGAGAAGGCTTAAAGTATATCCCCATTTCACAAAGATAATACCGTCTCGATAAACACTCATCGTTTCTTGAGACTTTTCAGTTTTTTGTCGATCCTTTGAAACACACCCGTGCTCATTGGCGTTTCGTAAAATTTCTGTCTCAAAGCGATTCTTTATTTGTATCAAATTAAGATGAGACCTCTCTGACCACTCTTATTGTCCCGAATTGTTAATTGGATAAGCCAATGCTCTTTATTTGAGGGGTGTTTTCTCTTAAGGCTAAAGTGACTTGCTCGTTAATGTTCCTCGTTGTTTAAGAGAAATCCTTTAAAAATAAAGAAAAAATATTTAGGGGAGAAGGGGTTACTTAAGATGTTGAAAGTTATAATCGCAAGTCGCAACGAGGCCGATAATAGTTTAGTTGAAAAAAAGCTCTCACCCATTTCAAAAAAATTGGGCGGGGTTGAATTTCATAGTGCAAG
>CAYMBT010000026.1:0-6421 GCA_964388755.1 uncultured Pseudobdellovibrionaceae bacterium
CGGTGGTTTATCAAAGAGCCAAAAAAGAATTACAAGTTTTACCTTTCGGGACCCAAGAAAATCTTTACGAGCAGGGACAAGAGTGGTTGGTGCATTCGATGTACCCATCTCAAGTGTCACCACAATTTAATCGAGTTGTTGTCGGTGGTTCTCAATGTTCAAAACCTTATTCAGCCTCTATCCTTAATATCTCTGCCATGAGTTATGGATCTTTAAGCCGAAAAGCCATCGAGGCTTTGAATAAAGGGGCAAAGCTGGGTGGATTTTATCATAACACCGGAGAAGGCGGGATCAGTGATTACCACCGAATGGGTGGTGATTTGGTTTGGCAAATCGGAACGGGTTATTTTGGCTGTCGAACACTTGATGGAAAGTTTTCTCCTGAAGTTTTTAAAGTGAATTCCACAGACCCCGAAGTCAAAATGATTGAACTGAAACTTTCTCAAGGAGCAAAACCTGGAAAAGGCGGACTATTGCCAGGAGCCAAGGTCACCGAAGAAATTTCTAGAATTCGTGGTGTAGAGATGGGTAAAGATGTTGTTTCGCCATCGGGCCACAGCGCCTTTCATAACGCCATCACAATGATTCACTTTTTGCAGCAGCTCAGAGAACTCAGTGGTGGAAAGCCGGTTGGAATCAAATTGTGTGTGGGCCGAAAAGATGAGTTTTTAGATATTATCTCTGCCATGAAAAAAACTGGAATATTGATTGATTTTATGACTGTCGATGGCGCAGAAGGCGGTACAGGGGCAGCCCCCATAGAATTTTCAAACTCTGTGGGCATGCCTCTTAAAGATGGTTTAGCTTTTGTTTATCAAGAAATTGAAAAAGCAGGATTAAAAGATGACATAAAAATTATTGCCTCTGGTAAATCTTTTACTGGCTTTGACATGATCCGAAGCTTTGCTTTAGGAGCTGACATCGTCAACTCTGCGCGGGGCATGATGCTGGCTCTGGGCTGCATTCAAGCCTTACGCTGTCATAGTAATCATTGCCCTGTTGGAATTACAACAAATCGCGAAGATCTTATGGTAGGACTGGACGTGCCCACGAAAGCCCAAAGGGTCGCGCAATATCACCACGAAACCATAAAGGTGGTTGAATCTTTGCTCAGCGCCATGGGCCTTCATAGCCCTCAAGAGGTCAAAGCTCAAGATCTTATGCAAAGACAATCTGACGGCAGCTATAAAAATTTTGCACAGATTTATTACTCTTAAATAAGCATTAAAGTATTAGGTTGTAATCTCTATTAATCGATGTTTTTTTAAAGGACATGAATTCGACTTTTGCCCTTTCAATGAAAGGTATCCATTTTAGCTATGGATTAAAACCTCTCTTCACTGATTTCAGTTTAGATATCCAAGCTGGAAAATCCTATTGCCTCATCGGCGCCAGTGGTTGTGGTAAAACCACAGCCCTCGAACTAATGAATGGTCTTCTGGTTCCCCAAAAAGGTGAAGTTTTTATTGATGGCCATCGCTTTGATTTTGAGAGTAGCGAAAAGTGGCGACGCTCCATGGGTTATGTGATCCAGGGTAGTGGGTTGTTTCCGCACATGACTCTTTTAGAAAATTTATCCATCATTGCTCAAAAAGAGGGTTGGGAGCAAAAAAAAATTCAAAAACGGACCCACGAACTTTTAGAACTTTTGGCTTTACCAAATACAAAAGAATTTTTGCAAAAAAAACCCAGAGAAATCAGTGGGGGGCAGCAGCAAAGGGTGGGTATCGCAAGAGCCCTGTTTTTAAATCCTTCAGTATTACTTATGGATGAGCCCTTTAGTGCTCTTGATCCAATAACGAGACAAGAGTTGCAAAAAGAGTTTTTAAATTTACGCTCACTTCTGGGTTTGACCATTGTTATGGTCACCCATGATTTGCCAGAAGCTTTTGCAATGTCCGATGAAATGATACTTCTTAATAATGGAAAAATTGAACAAAAAAGTCGACCCAGTGAATTTTTACTCTCTCCACACACAGAATACGTCAATCATTTTATGGAGTCCCATTCGCCTGCGACTTTACTCAAAGGAATCGCACTTTATTCTGTTCTCAATTCAAATATTTATTTGGCTCAAAAAGATGGACTTCAAATTAACCTTATACATCTTGAGACAGGTGTGTCTGAAAGCTTTAGTGATCAAAGCTCAGCCATATGTTTTTTAAAAGCCTTTGGCCAGTTCAGTTTTTTTTGGGTCGATAATGATCTTAATTTTTTAGGCTCTCAAAATGTGGATATGATCAGTCAGGACATGAATCCGTTTTACCTTCATGCCGAAGAGCATATCCTTGATGGGATGAAAGCCTTGCTCAGAGAAAAACAAAAAGCTTTACCTGTGGTAAATAAAAAAAATAGAATCATGGGCGTCTTTAGTGAAGGAGCTTTAAATGCTCTTTAATAAGTCCATACTTATTTTTTTGATCTCATTAATAATAATTTCATGTTCAAGTGAAAATACAAGAGTAGTTATTGGTTCAAAACGTTTTACAGAAAACTATATCGTTGCAGAAATCATTGCTCAGTACCTTGAAGAACAAGGTCATGACATCGAAAGAAGAATGGGCATGGGCGGAACCATGATTGCTTATTCGGCCCTCAAAACCCATGAAATTGATATTTATCCAGAGTACACAGGGACAGTGAGCGAGGCGATCTTAAAAATCGAAGAAAGAGATTTTCATAAAATAAATGACGCCCTTAAAGATCAAGGTGTCATGATGCTACCCTCGCTTGGGTTTAATAATAGTTATGCTTTAGTCATGCATAAAGAGCGAGCCCAGTCACTCGGTATTGAATCCATCACAGATCTCAGTCAATTTTCCCAGCTCAGAGGGGGCTTAAGTTTTGAATTTCAAGGACGAAAAGATGGCTGGCGGGCGCTGCAAAAAAAGTATCAACTTAAAAATAAAATTAAGGGTATTGAAATCCCTCTGACTTACGAAGCCCTTAAAAATAATAAGATCGATTTTGCCGAGGCATATACCACTGAGCCTCTCATAAAAAAGTATAATTTTTTAGTTCTCAAAGATGATCAAAAAGTTTTCCCCAGTTACTTGGCCGTACCTTTTGTAAGACTTGGACTTTCTGAAAAGATCTTATCTGATCTTAAAAATCTCAGTGATCTGATCTCCCAGGACGAGATGATGGCACTCAACGAAAGAGCGACCAGTGGCGAGAGTATTGCTAAGATTTCCCAAGATTTTTTAAAACAAAAACAGCTTGTTGCCAGTGATCAAAAAGAATTATCAGCGAGCAATTTTTCTTGGGGCAAAATGCTCTCTCGAACTTACACCCACTTATTGTTAACCGGGCTTGCGGTCTTTTTAGCAACCTTAGTGGCCATACCGTTTGCCGCTCTGATTTCTTCAAGGCCCAAAATAGCCGGTTATGTCTTAAATTTAACGGGAGTCTTGCAAACTATCCCTTCGATTGCATTGCTCACCATGATGATTCCACTTTTTGGCATTGGTTTTAAACCCGCACTGATTGGTCTTTTTATTTATTCTCTTTTACCCATTTTAAGAAACACCCAAACCGCTCTTAGTGGTATTGATCCAAGACTGATTACTTCAGCTCGTGGAATCGGTCTTTACCCAACAGAGATCTTTTTTTCTGTCAAATTACCTCTTGCGCTCCCATCGGTCATCGGTGGAATAAGAACGGCCTCTACCCTTAATGTGGGCACAGCCACTCTCGCTGCATTTATAGGGGCTGGTGGTTTGGGCGAACCTATCGTGACGGGTCTTGCTCTCAATAACACCAATCTTGTGTTACAAGGTGCAATTCCGGCAGCCATCCTTGCTTTGCTTATTGATGGTTTTTTTGCGTTGATCGAAAAGTACTTTATGAAAACCATCTAAGCTTTTTTAAAGCCCATCTTTTTTTTATGTTTCACCTTGAGACACCATTTATTTTTTATTTGATTTTTTTGTATTCAATAAATTAAGTCTTCCTATTTTGATACGTTTTAAAATTCTAAAAGGTCTAGAATTCAAGTCTATGGCTCAACCTAAGGTCTCCTTAAACCGAAAAAATCACTAACAAGTGGGGTGGGTTGTGTTACGCAGTCTTTTTAAAATATCTTTTATTTTTTTACTGATGAGTTGTCGTCAGGACGTGAGCTTTTCGCCCACACAAGATATCCCCATTGGCGGAACCATCCCTCGCCCCAGTGAAGGGGGGACGGACGTGATTCCAGATCCCGAAGAGCCACCGGTTGGACCGGTGATTCGATTTATTGCAAAACCAGAGAGTCATTTTTTAGGTGGACAGACCCAAGCCGAATTTGAAATTATTCTGGGTGATCACCCTCTTAGCGAAATGGATTGTCAAATTAACAGTGCACCGATCTCTTGTGATTTAGGTATGAATAAATTAGAAATCAAAGGACTTGATATAGGTTCTTATTCAATTTCTTTATCTGTTATAGATAGCATTGGTTTAAGTGCTAAAGAAGAAAGCCAATGGCAAGTCACAAGAGTCTATCAGTCTGTCACAAGCCACCATGTGGTTCAAGCTGCCAGCAACAAAGCAGATGTTCTATTTGTCATTGATAATTCTGGATCCATGCAAGACGAGCAAACTGAAATCGGAAACAGGATCAATCGATTTTTTGATAAACTTAAGATCCTTGACTGGCGCGTCGGTATAATTACAACTGATCCTTACGAGATTGATCCTTTGACGAACCGACTTAATCCTTTGGCTGATGGTGCTTTACTGCGATTTCCAAATGGTTCTTATCATTTAAAATCAAATATAGCTCAGTCCACGGCACAAGACTATTTTGAACGAACGATCTTTCGACCAGAAATTGGAAACGGCCATGAACGAGGAATTTATAACACCTTTAGGTCCATTGAAAGATCACAAAACCCAATCAATGAAACCAATCGACGTCTCAGAGATTTTTATAGAGATAATGCCAGTTTATCTGTTGTTCTGATTTCTGATGAAAACGAAACCCTTCTTGATGGTGCCTCTCGTCCTCTTTGGGCCCAAGAAAAAAGTGATGGCAATGAGCTGATTAAAAAAGTGAAGCAGACCTGGGGTGATAAAAAACTATTTAGATTCAATTCTGTCATCGTTCGTCCCGGTGATGATGCTTGTATAAAGACCAACGAAAAATTTGGTTATGCCTATGATCAACTTTCTCGTGCCACCCAAGGTGTGGTCGAGGACATCTGTGCCAACGATTATAGTGGAGCTTTACAGAACATTGCAGATCAGGTTTTAAACCTACAGAAGTCTTATTTACTCAACTGCGAGCCACAGGATATTGATGGCGACGGCCAAGTTGAGTTTGAGATTCGTAAAGAGGGTGGGCTGCAAAATCTTAGTTTTCTCATCAATAAAAACCAAGTGGAGTTCGAAAAGCCGCTCGACTTTGGAAGTTATCAATTCAAATACTTTTGTCTTTAGGATTTGTCTCAAATTAAGACACCAGTGTTAGTGCCCAAAAATTAAATAAAAAATAAGCCCTCTTGGACTTTGGTCCAGAAATAGGGCTTTCTTTTAAACCCAATCAGTCTGATAATAAAAACTCTTTGGTTTTGATATCAAAACCAGAACTCTTGTATTCGAGTGACATTCACCGGGGGGTAATGTGAAATCTTTTTTTAACCAGTATGTTTTTGGACCTTCTCTTATTTTCTTAGGATTTCTTTCACTATTTGTTTATCAAAACTGTTCAAAGGATGTTGATTTTAATACACGCCCCAGTGTTGAAAGACCTCCTGCTACTGACTCAATCAATCCACAAGGACCAGACGGTTTAGCTGTTGGTGGTAATAGTGAAGTCATTATTAAATTTAACGAAACTCCCACCGACACAACAGTGGATAATAGCGATACAGTTATTGATTTTGAAGTCATTACTCCGCGATCGGATGTCACCGATGTTCGCTGTAATCTCAATGGTGTAGCTGTCAGTTGTAATCCCATAGATAGAAGACCCATAACCAATCCCAATACAGGCACTAACACTTTTACAATCATTGCCACAGATTCAAATAATCAAGTGGGCGAGCAAACTGTGACCTGGATTGTTTATCGTACTATCATAGCTGTGAGCCGTGATATTCAGGTGACCCAACCCGATAATAGAGTAGACATAATAATCAACGTCGATAATTCAGGTTCAATGCGTTTTGAACAAGAGAGTATGGCCAGCCGAATTGCCTCTTTTATTTCTCGATTCGAAAATCTTGATTACAATATTGCCGTCATTACGACTTCACCTATTGGTAATGACACCTATTGGAAGCCTTCTCTAAACTATGTCGATGGTAAATTTATAGAACTGGCTAATAATGTTTATTGTATCCGCAAGAATGTTCAAAGCCGTCAACAAGCCGAAACTCTTTTACAAAACAATGTGGTCAGAGGTCTTTACCTTCTTGATGACAACGGTCAACCTGTT
>CAYMBT010000026.1:6431-14825 GCA_964388755.1 uncultured Pseudobdellovibrionaceae bacterium
GGGCGACAGCGGCAAGCACGATCCCGCCCGCTACAACCTGTTCCAGATCCAGCGTCTCCAGGACAGGTTTTGGCTGAAGGTAACGGTTGGGAACGTGGAATATTCACCACCTTCCGTTCAATGGAAAGATTTGCCCAAAGCGGTTCACCTGAGTCCAGTTGTCTCCGTCCTAATGTGGCTAAGCATGTTGTTCTGATTTCTGATGAAGATGAAACTTTGACTGATAATGCTGGTAACCCCCTTCAACAAATTATTAAATCCGATGGAAATCAGCTCAGAGCTTTTGTGAGAGACGTTTTTGGCGATGTGGTCTTTAAATTTCACTCCATTATAGTTAACCCGTATAATAGCGAAGGACAGGCGTGTCTAGCCACCCATGGTGCGGCTCCAGGTATTCTTTATGGATCCCTTTCTCGGGCAACGGGTGGTGTTATCGGTTCTATCTGTGCGCCCGACTATGGTGCTCAGTTGGGGCAAATTGGTCAAACCATTTCAAACTCGGCACTGACCTATCCCTTGGGATGTGTGGCGGTTGCCAACAATGGTCAGATGGGATCAGTGGTTAATTTAGCCAACAATCAACCTGTGAATACGGCCTATGCCTTTAACGGTGACAAAATTGAATTTGCCCAAGCTTTAGGGGCTGGGTCTTACCGAGTTTCCCATTTTTGTTATCAGTAAAACTATAGTTTAATGAGAGTGGTTTTAAAAAAAAGTCTAAGAGAACCTTAGACTTTTTTTATTTGTTCAATGATATAGATTTTAGATGGCAAGATCTTTAAATGAATCTTTAAAATCATTGGCGCTATACTGATTTCTTTCATTGATGGTGACGGTCGCTAAAGCGTACTCGGGATCATGGGTAAAAAAGAGTCGCCAATTTTTTTGATCCATTTCTTTATAAAGCTTTTGTTTTTCTTCGATCAAAAGTTCTGGGTAGCGGTCATAGCCCATGGTGATCGGTAAGTGAACCCAGTTCCGCCCAGGAATAAGATCTCCAGCATAAACCACGTCCATAACGTCTCCTTGGACAACAGTATGAAGTTGGCCTGGTGTGTGTCCTTGGGTTTCAAAAAAACGAATATGATTTTTTAAAATTTCTGGGGGCTGTAAGTTTTCTACAACGATCAGACGTTTTGATTTTTTAAGCTCTTCGTTGAGAAGGGGTATAAACGAAGCTCTATCCCTTGAATGGGGGTTGAGAGCCCTTTGCCAAGCGGTAGCCCCGACTATAATTTGAGCTTTTGGAAAAACTAAATCCGTATGCCCCTCTAGGATCTCTGGATATGTGGGCAACAAACCACCTGCATGATCAAAGTGGAGGTGAGAGAGAATGACATAATCTATACTCTCTGGAGTATGTCCAAGTCTCTTAAGATTTTTGAGAAGTTGATGTTCACTTGATTTTTCAACCCCAAAACGCTCGGCAAGCTTTGGCTCAAAAAATGCCCCAATACCAGTCTCACAAAGAATTTTGATGGAATCCATTTCAATCAGTAAGCAGCGGCAGGCCAGTGGGATACGGCCTTGTTCATCAACATCAGTCCATTTTTCCCAGACTGATCGAGGGGCGTTACCAAACATCGATCCGCCATCAAGTCTTTGTCGATTCCCTTGGATTGAAGTGATTTTAATCATATTGATTCTCCAATTTTTTGAAAAATTTAAACAACCCTATAAATCAGTTTATCGAGTTGAAACTCAGAGTGCCATTGGAGTTAAAAATAAAGAGACCCTTGATTTTTATCAAGGGCCATTGAGTTAGAAGGCTAGAATATAAAAATAAGACTTAAAAATTGTCGTCGACCACCGCAACAGGACACTCAGCGGGCATTCCGCCGCCACCAGTTCCAGAGCCATCACCTTGGTTTGATCCATCACCAGAGCCTCCACCACCAGTTGATGTCCCGTCATCAGTTGTTGTTGGTTCTAAATACTTAAACCACAAGTCAAAAATAAGGGTGCGTCGTCCATCAAAAAATCGAACAATGGATTTAAAGGTGGTTTTATTACCGTATTGATCGATTTCATAAAAGTTAGGATCGTACAGCAGGTCAATCGAGCTAATGCCGGCCGCATTAAGGCTCGTCAACTCGCCCGCATCAGAAACACCGTTTCGATTGGCATCATGCCATAAATACAGTTCATTATAAACTGGGTCCTCGGTATCAATGATTCCATTTTTATCTTGATCATATTTACTCAGAGCTTCAAAACCCTCTTTAGAAAAAAGACCATCGGGGCCTAGAGTGTTGTCACCAAACATTTCATTAATACCTAAAACCTGACCGTCTTCATTAGGTTTAACTACAAATTGGTAACGTTGCTCTTGTGTCCAGCTGATTTGTTTTTTAGCAAAAGGATTTGGCATGGCATTGAGCCCCAGGATATCAAACAATATACCTTCTATTTGGCTTGAAAGATTAATCCCTTGGGCATTGTTAATATCAGCTCCCAGATCCACAATGAGCGGATCTCCGTCACCACCGCGATCATTAGGACGTCGACAAGCATTACCTGTTCGAATAAAGCCGTCATTACAACTGACCACTTCACACCATCCGTATTTATTCTTTTTAGAGTTCCAACTTTTTTCACCCACTCCACCGGCAATTTGGCAGTCTTTTTTAGAGGGTAAACATTTCTTACCGTCATAAACTTGATTTTCACCACAAATGTTTTCACATTTTTTATTATCATCAGTGGGTTTAAAACCCTTATCACAAGAGCTCACTTCACAATTATCATAAAGAAGGGTTTGTACGTTGTAGCGTTTCATCCCTTTTCCGTCAGGCATTTTACAGTTTCTTGAGGCATGACATTTTCCGTACCCAGCATCAAGCCAGATTTTTACACCCTCTCGACCTTCATGTTTACAATCTGCTACCATGGGCACGCAGCGACCGTTATTAAAAATCTCGTCACTTTTACAAAGGGCCACACACTGATCATTTTCAAGTTTATAGCCAGGGTCACAACTCATGGCCTGACAGTTTCCGTATGAATTGGCGAGCCAGCGCGAAAGACCATCACCATTGGCGATCTCACACTTGACTTCTTTGTCATAACACTGACCTTGGGCAAAAATTTGATCGTCATTACAAATAGACACACACATTTGACCATTATAAGTCATACCATCATCACAGGTAGGTGGTGGTGGCGGTGGAGTCACCACCACTGGGTCATCAGGATTTTGCGAATCATCATCACCTGGCATTTCACCACCACTTCCGCCGCCACCATCAGTCGGTGGCATCGTGGGACAGTTCATGGTTTCATTAGCCATGATCGGGCGATTGGCATCATCAAAGGCAATGACCCCATCAGAGTTATCAAAAGAGGCGAGAAGTGTGCTTTTATCAAAGACACTCTGACTTTCAAGAATTTCGCGATCGGTTTGATCGTTTTTTGAACCTGTACAAGCCACCATAAAAATCAGTGCAGGGATAAGTCCAAAGATCTTAAAAATTTGTCTCATTATCATAAAGCCTCCAATGACTTAAAGGTATGAAGAGCAACCTCAATGCCATCTGTATCAGGCTTTAAAACAGGTTTAAGGTGTCTAAACCAAGGTCTTGTAAAAGTTTTGAACAAAAAAAATGAAAATGAGAGGATCATTACTGATCATTGGTTTTTGGTTTTTGGATTTGAGTTGATAAAAGATCGACAAAAAAAGAAAACTTCTTTTTTATAAGCTTAAAACGGAT
The DNA here is from genome assembly GCA_964388755.1 of uncultured Pseudobdellovibrionaceae bacterium. Taxonomy (GTDB): domain Bacteria; phylum Bdellovibrionota; class Bdellovibrionia; order Bdellovibrionales; family JAGQZY01; genus JAGQZY01. Next base: position 10,142 of record CAYMBT010000026.1, read on the forward strand.
ATCAATTTCAATGAAAGTTAGGATTTATTGACAGAATTTTTGACTCAATAGCTATTTAAAATGTCTGAATTTGAGCTCATTAAAAAAGACTCAATTCTCCCTTAATCTAGAAGGTTCTGTTGAGCATGTTGAATGAGGCGAGAGAGGGTGTAGTTATAATGCTCGCGAGCATTATCATCACCAAAAAATCTTTTGTACTGATTATAACCCATATAAAGAGAGTAGAAAACATAGGCGAAGTGGGCTCTATCAGTATGACCACCAAACTCTTTAAGTTCAACGGCTTGATCATGAATATTTTTAATGTAATCGATGTATATAGACATTTTACTTAAGAGAAGGTCGCGCACTTTACCAGGACGATCATCAAACTCTTGGCAAGCCGTTAAAAAAAGGCAACCGCCCGGGATGGGTGGCTCGGTACTATCATACCAAGAAGCCACATTTTTTTGTAAAAAATAGAGCTTCTCGATGGGTGAAGAAATTCTGTCGCAGGGATCAAGAATCAATTCTTTAAAAAGACCAAAAGCGTGTTCCACAATTTCAATTTGAAGTTGTTCTTTAGAAAGAAAGTGAGCGAAAAGACCACTGCGGGACATCCCGGACTGTGTCGCTAAACTTCCAATACTAATGTTAACGAGTCCATTGACACTGGCTAAAGCCAAGCCTTCTCTGAGGATATTATTCTTTGTTGTTTGACCTTTTGTCTCTTGAACCATTTGTTAATATTACACAATAAATATTTAGTTGTTGAGTCTTTTATTGATATCTTGCGCAATGAGATACGTTTTTGATGACCAAATGAGTCAGGGGCTGTTTGTGCGTATTTCAATGATATAAACTTAAGTCTCAAAAAAGGATGTTCGTCATGTCTCACGCTCTAGTATTTACTGTGACATTTTTCCTCATGGAGTTTGCTGCTTGGTCTATGCATCGATTCGTCATGCATGGATTTTTTTGGAATCTTCACCAGGACCATCATACCCCCCTTAAGCACCGTTGGTGGCAACTCAACGACTCATTTGCCCTTTTCTTTGCTGTCCCCAGTTTTTTATCCATTCTTTTTGGCAGTTATTGGCTAGACCCCCATTGGGCGACCTTTGGATACGGTATTATGGCCTATGGTGTAGCTTACTTTTTTATTCATGAAGTTGTGATCCACCGTCGACTTAAGTTTTTAAAAATGGATAATTGGTACATCAATGGTGTTATTGAGGCCCACCGTGATCATCATAAAAACCGTCATAAAGAGGGTGCTGAAAATTTTGGGATGTTGATCGTGCCTTTTAAATATTTTAAATCTTAACGATTTTTTGACTCAATAGAAAATTCTCTTTTTGGTTTTTTAGTTTTTAACGGTTAAGAATCGTTTATTGAGCATTAATAAAGCGAGAAGAACGAACGAGAACACTGCCAAATATATCAAATTAAAGGCTTTGAGCTGAATATCCGTAGTTATGAGTGACCATGACAGCATACCGTAATGGTAAGTGGGTAGCCAGGGTGAGATGGGTTGTAGCATTTCAGGCAAAATTTCTGGTGGCTTCCAGAGCCCACCCACAAATGAAAAAAGCAAATGAATAAAATTAGCCACTGGCACTACTGACTTTGGATTAAAAATCTGACCGACTAAGATTCCAAAAAGTAAAAACGGAATGCTTCCTAAAATCAAACGCAGCAGAATTTTTAAAAAAAGCAGAAGGGTCATGTCTGAAGGTGTAAAAAACAACGCCACACTATAGATAAACACACAGGATAAAGTCCCCAAAAAAACAGCGGTCACAAATCGTGAAATAAAAAGACTAAAATTTGAAATGGGTAGGGCTTTTAGGTAAAGCGCCCAAGGACTTTGTCGCTCTTGTGAGGTGTGAACGGCATGCTGTAAAAACATAACACCAAAAAAAGCAAAAGAACTAAAAGAAGCCACAAGAAAGTTGGCGATATAGGCATTGCCTGATTCAGGGACCGCAAAAAACCAGTAAAGACAGGCTGGCAATAGGATACTGGTAAACATAAATGCGGGATCTCTGAGACCAATTCTAAGCTGAAGAAGAATATTTGAAAGAAGTGGGGTCAAAACATCTCCTCAATCAGGCTCTCTGAATCAAGCGGGTTAACCCGTAAATTGTTAAAATTAATTTTCTTTTCACACAGTTCACGAATGTCATCATCAGAACTCGTAGAGACCAAGCGGTACAGATTTCCTTTTTTTTGGATGTTTTTAAAGTGGCTTAGATCGCTATCTGTTTGAAAAGTGATTTCTGTAACTTGTTTCATCTGGCCCATTCTTTCGCGGCTGATGATTTCAATCTGACCGTTTTTAAGCAGATAAAAGTGATCCACCGATTCGATAATTTCAGTGGGGTAGTGGCTGATCATGATAACAAGGGCCTTTTGATTTTTTTGATATTTTTTCAGTGTTGAAATCAATTGTTTTCGGGACTGGACATCAAGACCGGTACTGGGTTCATCTAAAAGAACGACTTTAGGTTTTCCAGCAAAAGCACAGGCTAAGGCGAGTCGTCGCTTCATCCCACCAGAGAGTTGAGAGCAAAATTTATTTTGAAAATCAGTCAAAGAAAAGTCTTCAACAAGATCGTTGAGAGGGTAAGAGTTTTTAAACTGAGTGCAGACGAACTTTAGGATTTCGATCACTCGAATTTGAGAGGGGAAGTCGATATCTTGTAAGGCAATACCAAGCTGTGACCTGACCTCTAAACTTTGGGGGTCTAAGCCTAAAAGCTGAATCTCACCAGAGTTGGGCTTGAGAAGTCCAAGGATGAGTTTTAAAAAAGTCGATTTACCGCTACCGTTAACGCCAATAAGGCTGATCAGTTGGTCGGTCTCAATTTGAAAGTTAAAATCTCTAAAAATCATTTGAGATTTATAAGAAAAATGCACTCCTTTAAAATCGACCACCACTTTTGAATTAGGCATGAAGGCTCGCTTTTTTAAAAATCAGTTGGGGCTGAGTCAGGGTAAATAAAACATAGCCTTGAGCGACCATAATATTGGTCATTAAAAAAAACAAAGCCTCTTCAATAGGAAGTATTCCTAAAATTTCCACACCAGAAATTGTATTCTCTGGAAACGTCCAAATTTGATTATGGATGGCCACCGAATCGGCAACCCATAGGTAAAGTGTTAGGGGAACAATGATTAAAAAAAGCAATTTTGAGTGTTGCAGTAAAACTTTGTAGCCCAGGGTCCATTGTAAAAGCACAACAGGTAGAGACCAAAAAATGATGAGCTTTAAGTAAAGAAGTCCAGGAGAGTTCATGGTTAAAAAAAATAGTACTGTGAGAACGGCCATGATACCAAAAAAAGGTGTGATGTCTTTGGGCCTAATTAATAACTTAAAATCACTTTTAATTTTTTGGCGTTCAATAAGATTTGAAGCGATGAGAGTGGCAATAATAGTTTGGATAATAAAAAAGAAGTACTCTTCGATGGGGATATAAAAAATAGAAAATAAAACACGATCTTCTGGATAACCCCAGATTTGATTTCTGATGAGATAGCTATCCCAAGGTGTAGTGTAAAAAAGAGCGAGAAGGGCTAAAGTCAGACAACCTAATAAACTTTTTTTAGAGAACGTAAATTTATTTTTTTTGTTCACAAAAAGCAAAAGCAAAAAAAGTGGAATAGTAAAAATAAAGTGAAACTGAAGATAGGTCATTTTGGATCAAATCCTCTCAGAGACTTCCAGCTTTCTAGGCCGAGGTGAAGGCTAGTATCATGATTGAGTTTCTTTTTAATAAAAAAACTTTGGCTCCAAAGGCCGATCCCTTTGATCACTAAAATTGATTTTTCAAATCGTCCTAAGTAAACTCTTCCATTCAATGGATGGCCACCCTTACGTAGAATTTTAACTCCAATACCACGATAAAGCTCGCTCGCAATAATAATGGCTAAACGGGCGCGCCACGGGATCGTAGAAAAAGCATCTTGTGCGCTTAAATAAAAACGATCAGCCAGTTCTAAAAGATCTTGAATCACTAACGGCAATGTTGGCAAGTGCAGCAAACCGGTTTGATATAAATCTTCAGGCTTAATGTTATGTTGAGTCAGTAAACTGAGCGGAATATAAATCCGCTTGCGATCAAGGTCTTCTTTAACGTCCCTACAAATATTTGTGATTTGCATGGCAATCCCTAGGTCAACGGCATGGGCACGGGCCTTTGGATCTTTCACTTGCATAAGGTCAAACATGGCAAGCCCCACAGAGCCTGCCACCATATAGCAATAAGCAATGAACTCTTTTTGATCTTTGATTTCAATTTTTTCGTTAAGATCCGACCTGGCACCAGCAATCAAGTCTTCTATATAACCCACATCCAATCGATTCGAGTGATAGATTTGATTGACTGCGATCTGTGGATTTTGATCTTTTAAGTCATAGGCTATCTGATTTAGGCGGCGTAGGGCTTCATTGGAATCCGGAGCTTCATCAACCGCATCATCAATAAAGCGACAGAGGGCATAAAGGGCTTTCACCTGATCAAAGAGATGACTGGGAAAGAATAAGCTTGCCAGATGAAATGAGCGAGCATGGGATTTCATTGTACCCTGCCATTCGTTCATAAACTCAGCTCCTGGGCAGAAGGCACTATTCGTTTAAGGACTTTAGCTGAGTTTATAACACCAGGCAGTCCCGCACCGGGATGAGTGTTAGCGCCCACAA
>CAYMBT010000026.1:14835-18764 GCA_964388755.1 uncultured Pseudobdellovibrionaceae bacterium
CCTTGATGTCTTCAGACTGATTATGAAATCGAAAATAGGCCGACTGGGTGAGCGAAGGTTCAATACCAAAAGCAGAGCCGGATGTACTTTTAAGCTCTTTTTCGAAGTAATCCGGAGTCACCGAAAAGGCCACATCCAAATTATCTTTAAGTCCTGTGAGTAACTTTTTTTCGAGAAAGTCAAAAATCTTATCCTGATATTGGTCTTTTTCTTTTTCCCAATTGATCCCACTGCGATTGTTTGGGACAGGTGAAAGAACATAAAAAGTTTCGCAACCCTTTGGTCCCAATGACTGATCAGTGACTGTGGGTGCATGAAGGTAAAGTGAAAAGTCAGGGGCTAAATTTTTACGAACAAAAATATCATCCAGCAAACCCTTATAACGTGGGCCCATAAGGATGGTGTGATGGGCCAGGTTATCAAATTTTTTGTGGGCCCCAAAATAAGAAACAAAAAGGCTCATGGATTGGTTTTTTTTAAGAACACGAGAGGGTTTATTTTTTTTAAGCCATTGGGGATCAATCCATTCTGAGTACACTTTGACAGGATCGGTGTTAGAGACCACAGCTTGGCAATCAAAGCTTACCCCTTTTTCGGCAATGACTTTTTTGACTTTGCCTTTTTCAATCTCAAGGCGCTCGACACTGGTATTAAAATGAAACTCAACCCCATGTTTTTTAAGCACATCCACCATGGCTTGCACCAAGGCACCGGTGCCGCCTTTGGCAAAATGAACTCCCCACTTTCTTTCAAGCCAATGGATCAAAAGATAAATTGAGGTGATTTTAAATGGATTTCCGCCCACGAGAAGGGGTTCAAAACTAAAGGTTTGTCTGAGTCTTTCGTCTTTAATGTATTTTGAAACTAAAGAATAGACCGAACGATAATTCTGTAACTTCATCATGTCAGGTAAAACTTTGATCATGGATCCCACGTTAGGGAAGGGCTGATCAGCAAGCTGGGTATAGCCCACATCAAATATTTTTTGCGAGTGTTGAGCTAAGCGACGGTAACCGTCCACATCTGCAGGGTTGATTTGGCGGATATTTTCGATCAGACGCTCTTCATCGCCCACATAATCAAACTGTGATCCATCATCAAAAAGAATACGGTAAAAAGGATCAATAGGTAAAAATTCAATCCAATCCGATGTCTTTTCACCCAGTAGACTAAAAAGTTCGTCAAAAAGGTAGGGGGCTGTGATGACCGTGGGGCCAGCATCAAAAACATAACCTTTTTCGGTAAAGACTCTGGCTCTACCACCGGCTTGGGAACCAGCTTCAAGGACTGTGACTTGATAACCTTTTGCTAAAAGTTCAAAAACAGAGGCGAGGCCGCCAAAGCCTGTGCCTATGACGACAGCTTTAGGTTGAGATGAGTCGGGCGTTTTGTTCATAAGAAGGCGCTCCTTTAAGAGGTGAGGATGAGATGAGTTTAAGAATCAGGGATCGAGTTTCACCCAAAGTCTTATCTAAAATAAGAGTCAGTCTTTCTTCGATCCAGTTTTCTAGGGTCGCGAAGACTTGATCATTCTTTAATGCTTTTTCTAGGGTGGTAAAAAGTTCGTTCATGTTCTTATCACTGCTCGATGGGCTGAGATAACGTTGAATGAGTGGTGCATTGCTTGGGTTAAGAGCCAGTTGAGCAATCAGAGCATTCACTTTTCGTTCTTGAAAATCTTTTTGTTTTTGCCCACTTTGTTTTAAACCATAGAAATCTGAAATATCATCCATGATCTGATAGCACACCCCAAAGTCCCGCCAAGATTGAAGAAGGCTATCCTCTATTTTTTTAAATTTTAAGAGGTGGATGCCATGAATAGGAAGTTCAAACAAAGAACTGGTTTTACCCTGAGCTGTCTCAAGATAATCAGACCATAGGTTTTGTAATTTTGTTGGATCAGGACGGACAAACTCACTGGCCTGACCTTTGACTAAAATCTCTGAGCAATTGGAAAGAAGGTGAATCAAACAAGGTTCATTCAGTGTTGCTGCTTTTTGAAAAGCTTTAAAAATAAAAAGATCGCCGGCATTGATGGCTTGCTCTAAGCCATATTTAATCCAAAGACTGGCTTGTCCCCTTCGCAAAGGATCGCGGTCTTGAATATCATCGTGGATTAATGTGGCGTTATGGATGAGCTCGCAACATTGTGCCCAAATCAACGAATCCTCAGGTGAAGTTTGAGTGACAACGCCCTCGCTCAGTGCCAGCTGGCCCCGTAGAAATTTTCCGCCAGCACTGAGGTGGTAGCGCGACATTTCGTCAAGGACATGGGAGCTCTTAAAGCTGTCTGTGAGTTGTTGTTGTAGCAATAAATCCCCAATTTAAATGATACTTCGATGGGTAAGAATATCGATTTTTGAGCCACAATCAAGGGTGATGTTTTAAGTGCGGTTTGAAACATTAAAGTGAATATAAAATTTTATAGGATGTGACTCAATAAACAAAGAATCTTGGCACTCTTTATCCATAAAGCCATTATTATGGCCTCTGTAGTGGAGAGAGGATTAATAAAGTCTTGGAATTCACTTATTGTGCGACATATAAATGAAGAGTCGCCGATCTCTTTATTCAATTTTTGTTTTTTCTAAGGATTGTTAAGCACGCTGTCATTAATGACGTCGCTTTTTATTAATGAAAAGTTGGCAAAATTAGAGGTTTAATGGAATATAAAACTCTTAAGTAACCCTAAAAACAAACAAAAAAAGATGTGCCTAAAATTTGCCCACTTTTTTTCGAGGTTTATAAAATGAAAAAATCACCCATTGTTCGTCTGCTTCTCATGAATAAAGAGTTTTATCCGGTGATCTTTATCTACTCTATTTCAATCAGTCTTTTGACTTTGGGAACACCCATCTCAGTTCAATCTTTAGTTAATACCTTTACTTTTGGTCCCTATTTTCAGCCCCTTTTTATTCTCAGTCTTTTTCTTCTGGGTATTTTATTTATTTTTGGGACTTTAAAGGCCCTTCAGTTTCTTTTGGTCGAGTACTTACAAAGAAGACTCTATTCAAAAATGACCTCAACTATTGCGCGCGCTTACATTTTATCAATCAAAGAAAATGATCTTAGTTTACAAGATAAATACAACCGGTATTTTGATGTGATTTTAACAATGAAGTCTTTAGCTATATTGGTGACCGATGGTTTTGCACTTTTTTTGCAGGCTTCTTTAGGTGTTTTCCTTATCTGTCTTTATCATCCCATATTCATCTTATTTAGTATCATCATTTTAGCCTGTATTATTTTGCCACTCTATTTTTTAATTGGCTCTGGAATGTTCAGTGCTCGGCAAGAGTCCAACGCCAAATACGAATTGGCCGATTTTATTTTTCGTCTTTCAAGAGGGAAATACAAAGACTTTACAGACGAAGATGCTCTTAAAAAATCAGACGAAGAAGTGGCCCATTTTCTTGTCAGAAGACAAAAACATTTTCGTCTGCTGTTTTCACAAAATATTATTTACATCGGTGTCTATGTTTTTATTAACACTCTTTTATTGGGCCTGGGTGGCTATTTAGTGATTGTGAACCAACTGACAGTGGGCCAATTGGTCGCCGCAGAAATTGTAGTGAATGCCATCTTATCCCAACTTCTTTTTGCAGTTAAGTATTTGGATTCGTTTTATGATCTTTACGCCGCCAGCGAAAAGCTTTCAGTGTTTTTTGATGTTGTAGACAAATATAAAACTGAAGTTCGTGATTCACCTATTTATGCTTTTAAGTCCCGCGAATTTTTTAGTCGTTTTAAATCAGTGAGATCCATTCCTAGTCCGAACAATTACAAAAAGTTAGCGAGAAACTATTTTTTAGGTTTAGCTGTTGCCTTATTTATATTTTCAATCATGCCTTGGCAACAAACCAGCGATGGTGTGGGATCTGTCACAGCCCTTGATCCTAACGATCGCACCCAAGAAATCACAGCCACCG
>CAYMBT010000027.1:0-18348 GCA_964388755.1 uncultured Pseudobdellovibrionaceae bacterium
AAGTTTAAACTTTTTTGTTCACCAACTGGGCCTTGTTGAAGTCAGTCGACAAGAGAGCCAAGGGGGGCGCTTTACCCTTATTTTTTTAACAGCCCCAGAAGATCTAGAAACTGCTAAGGTTCGAAAAGGTCCGATGATTGAATTGACTTATAACTGGCCCGACGAAAATGGAATTGTTGAAAATTACACGGGTGGTAGAAATTTTGGACATCTCGCTTTTCGAGTTAAAAACATTTACCAGTTTTGCGAAAGACTTATGAAAAATGGAGTTCCCATACTTCGTCCCCCTCGTGATGGAAATATGGCTTTTATCAAGTCACCGGATGGGATCTCTATTGAACTTTTACAAGAGGGTCCAGCGCTTGAAGTCACTGAACCCTGGGCCAGTATGGAAAATCAAGGAAGTTGGTAATTTGATAATGGATAAACCTACTTAAATCTATTTTTAATATCAAGACGACAAAGCAACCTATTTTTTATTTTTGTCACCCAAAAAAGTTTTTTATTTGCGCCCGATGAGCATGAATCTATTGTATTTTTGTAGATTAAGCTCTCCGGCAAATAAAAGCTCTTTCATTGGGGCTGAAGCCTTAAATTCATCGAGATCTTTTGAACAGTTCAGATGCTCTTTACAATCAAAAAAATCGTTGGATTGCAAAACTAAAAGTTGGCCATCCGGAATACTGTTGTACCAACTAGAAAAATCCGCAATGTGCTCGCAAGATGTGTTGATTACTAAATCGATAGGATAAAATTGGGACCTCAATTTTAAGTCGTTAAAAAATTGGGGGTCCGATAAATTGAGATCAAAAATATTTTGGGTCACACTTTTATATTCACCCTGAATTTCTAAAAGTTTATTCAAGCGCTTTGCGATCTCAAAGCAATCTGGGTCAATATCAACACTGACATATTGTGCAGGAATCTTTTCGGATAAAATACGTGACAAACCACCCGCCCAACCACAAAGAACTAATATATTTTTTAGTTCCGCTGTGACTTTAAGCTCAACTAATTTGTCTCGCAACCAAACCTTACTTCTCACCTGACCTTTTGAAAGGGCTTGTTGTAATCGGAAAGTGGGATAATCAGAGGTAATAATTTTGGCGGAGTTAAAAAGATCACTTTTCGTTGTGACGTATAGAAATTGATAAAATTGAAGCTCTGAATTAAGGTCCGCAAAATGCTCGTAGGCCTTAAGAAGATTTATAAATGCTGCATCCTCATAGAGATAAATATAAAATTCTAAAAGTTTTTTAATTTTTAAAACACTACTAGTCTCTAAAAAGATGCTCTTAAGCCGATTGACGTATTCAAATTCGGGTCGTTCTGAAAGCTCTGTCAAAAAACGGATCAGTAGCTTGTGGATCTCTTCACCTCGACCTTGATCAGAACTCATTTGAGAAATCAAAAGTCTAAAAGTTGCAAACTGTGGGTCGTAGCTTAAGTGTTCTAGACAACGAAATATGGCAATGACACTTTCGCGTGGGTCGGAGGCTTCCACCAAATATTCAAAATGGGGAGTGATCGGCAAGTCTCGGTAATCTTTAATCAGCGAAAAAAAGTCTGATAAAATTCTTTTGTGATCCCCCTCATGAAAAGTCAGTGACTCTAAGGCAAAGCGAACTCGTGGGATTAAATTTTGTTCGGGGTACAGACACTCTAAGCCCAAAAGTATTTGGCTTGTTTTGTCATAGACCTCTTCTTTAGTTTTGTTGTTCATCGAACCTCTGTTTAAGCCAACGGTAGTCATTAATTTTAGAAATTTCTTGGTGATTGTTTTTTCCAAACTCTCTTCCCTGTTCAGCGCCCCTAATGATCCAATGACTGTTAGGAACACTGTTCTCGACTGTACACCAAATATTAAGTCGCTCTTGGGTTTCTTTTGAATTCTGTCGATGGATGAGGCCTGAAGCCAGTTTGGCGCATTCACGAAAAGCGCCTCGCCAGGCCTCTTCTGGAGTAGAGAAAAAGTAGGTGTCCGAGGCCACTTGATGGATGATCTTATATCTTTCGGCCACCGTTGTCGCAAGATCAAGGTAGCCGTTATGTCGACGCTCAATCAAAGATTTGTTATAGAGTTTTATAGCACCAAAACCATAAACTAAATTGTTGGCCGGGTTAAAGCAGCGCCACACATAAAGGGTGTCATCTCTTAGATCTTCTTCGGGGAGTCTAAAATCAAAATCACTACGAACTCGATTGTCGGCGTCTATAACAAAGAAAAAATGACTTTTACTTTTATCAGCGGCCTCTCTATGGGCTTGTGCAATGCCCCGCACGCCATGGACCCTTTGTGCCATCGGAAATTTTCTTTTAAGTTCAAGCCAATTTTTATCACTATTGGTTTCTTGAAATGAAATAAAAAAAAGATCGATGTCCATTTACTTTTTTATCTCCTCTCATGATCCTCATACCTACTCTTTGAAAGTATTAAAGAGAATACTCTTGAGGGGTCGGCACGGCGCGTTTTAGGGTGTCGCAAGACCCAAGTATGTTAGATTTCTAGACTATGAGTTTAGAAATCAGCCCAAAAACTAATTTTGATACAAAAACCATTAGTCCCACTTTTTGCATTTTGCCATGGATCCATATGTCCACAAGACCCAATGGCCACATGCGCGTTTGCTGTACGGCCAATGCCTCTTCGGCTGGGGCGACCAACGATAAAGTTTGGGGCGGCGAAGTTGGAATTGTTAAAAATGACAATGGAAAGCCAGCCAACCTCAACCACACTGATCTATTAAGCGGCTGGAACAATCTTTATATGAGATCGGTGAGAAAACAAATGCTTAAGGGCGAAATTCCACCCTCCTGCAGTAAATGTTTTAAAGAAGAATCGGCAGGGCACAGATCAAAAAGAAATTGGGAGACCGAGTACTGGAACTCTCGGGTTGATACAAAATCACTGATTGAAGACACCAAAGAAGACGGCTCTGTGCCACCTAAAATGTATTATGTGGATTTAAGACTTGGTACAAAGTGCAATCTTAAATGCATTATGTGTTCGCCCCATGACAGCTCTTATTGGGTTTCGGATTGGGCCAAACTGTATCCTAAAATTAAAAACGAAGAGCTGCGCGAAATTATGGTTTGGGATAATCGCGGTCAAGTGGACGGTGCCTCGTACGACTGGCATGTTGATAATCCTGTTTTTTGGGAACAGCTTTATGACCAAATCCCCCACATGAGACAACTTTATTTTGCCGGTGGCGAGAGTACGATTATTCAAGAGCATTATGACCTCCTAGAAGAATGTATTAAGCGGGGTTATGCCAAAAATATTGAATTACGTTACAACAGTAATGGCATCGAAATGCCAGAAAAGCTTTTTACTTTTTGGAACCATTTTGAACGGGTTCGCTTTCATTTTAGTGTGGATAGCTACTCAGAGATGAATGACTACATTCGCTACCCATCCAAGTGGGATCAAATCGAAAAGCAGTTTCGAAGACTTGATGAAACTCCAGACAATATCGAAGTCACCATCGCCTGTGCCGTACAGGTTTTAAATATGTATTATATTCCCGACTTTATTCGTTGGAAACTTGAGCAAGGTTACAAAAAAATCAATCCATGGCCCCTTGGGGCAGGGCTGATCAATTATCATTTTGTCTATCACCCAGCCCACCTTAACGTTAAAGTTTTCCCGCAATGGATGAAACAAAAGGTTCGAAAAAAATACGAAGAGTTTTATATTTGGCTTAAAGAGAATTATCGTAATGACCCTGAGTTTTTAAATAGTGGTTACGGCATTGATCGCCTTAAAGGAATGGTCAGTTTTATGGATTCCGAAGACTGGTCCCAAAGAATGCCGCAATTCAGAGAGTATATTAAACATATGGATCAAATCCGTGGAACCGTGTTTGAAAAAACATTTCCAGAGATGGCGGACCTTATGAAAGAGCCGCCGCGTGAGTTGAGAACTGAGATTTAAAGGGATCAAACTCAGTTCCACAGGTCTTTGCACAGCATTTTGGTTTTCCCTCTTTAATACTTTTAATATTCCAGCTCTCTAAAAGAATTTTTTGAAAGAATTCTCCCTCAATGATCTCACTGATGGAGTGTGTTTTGCTGTTAAGCGCTTCTACACCCTCTTTCATCTGATTGACCAAATCCCACATATAGGATTTTTTTTCGGGATAATACCAAGGGTAAAGTTGATTGGCGGTCCAGCAGCACGGAAAGACGTGGCCTTGGGCACTGACGTAGATACTTTTCTCATGCATCACTTTGCAATCAATGGGTGTTTGATCAAGATATTTTTCAAGACTTCCGTACTTTTCAACAAGTGCAGCTTCTTTATTGAGAGCCTGGTTTTGATTTTCTACTAATGTGGGAAGTTCAAGATAGTATTCAACCTCTCCGTTTTTATTAAGGACCACTTGCTGATCTTTTGCGACCATTTTTGTGTTACTAAAAAAGCGGCCTGTTTTTTTAAGATTAAATTTTAATGCCCCTAGCTCTAGGGCTAATGCTTTGACTTCATCCACTTGATGTTCGTTGTGCTTAAAGACAATAAAATCCCAAACAAATTTCCCGCCGGCTTTTTGATAGGCTTTAATGTTTTTTATAATTGTAGAAAACTGGGTTCCCCTGCGATAAAGATGATTTGTGTCTTCTAAGCCATCAACACTAAAATGAACTAAATCTACAACTTGGGCGAGCTTTTGCCACCACACTTCGTTTTGTGCTGATCCATTGGTGAACATGGCTAAATGGATTTTAGGGTTAGCCTGACGAAAATACTGGAACACTTCAAGTGTGTCGCGAGCAACAATGGGGTCACCGTAGTTTCCGCACATATACATCCGCTGTAATTGACTGATCCATGAAACAGGAAATATTTTTTCAATCTCGTCTAAACTCAGCTCAACCAAAGGAAGTTGTGGGTTGGTTTCACCACCGCAGACAGTCCGTAAACACATTGGGCACTTAGCATTGCACTTTGATGTGATTTCAAGATGAACTGATTTAATTTCATGGGGCTTATACATATTTTTAATCACTCGATTCAAAGAAATGTTTTGTCACCAGGCCAGAGAGCTAATTTTTCGCCGGCTCGTCTTTTAGGAATTTTACTATCTGCACTACTCACACAACTTTGAGTCATACAGGGTTTGGGTTGATCAAAAAGTTTAAATCCAGTTTCTATGTGACCTAAAGGCTGGTCATTACAGCTGTAACTTCGCTTAATAACCCCATCAGGCTCACGAATAATGATACTTCGATAGCCAGAGCTGCACTCCCAATCTTTAAACTGATTAAACTCAAAGGCATTAAACCTTTCGGCTTGATCAATGTACCAAGGCTTACCATTCTCATCAGTCATTTCAATTTGAAGATGGGGTGGGACTGGTTCGTTGGATTCTGTTTCAAGGGGTAAGGGTGCAAAGTTTGCCGGTGGTCGCACAGATTTTTTATTTTGGCTACTGAGTCTCGAAAGGGTGTAATTTCTTTGAGGCATACCGTTGCGCATTTTTGCCAACATATCCTCGCTGTAACCATCAACAACCTTTGTGGCCGTGGGATTGCTTTGGGGCTTAAGAGTCACGTTGATACCCCGTTCATGAAAATACAGCATGTCCTGCCAAATAGCTTCAAAACGCTCGGGCACCATCACAGAGTTGATGGTGACATGAATGTCGTTTTCTTGCAGAAACACAAGCTTATCGGCAAAAACTTCTTTCACCGCAAACTCTTTGTGATAGCTGGCCGTAATGCTGACCCGATGAAGATCTTTTGTGGCCTCAACATATTTTTTAAGCCAACCTAATCCCGGACTCATATTGGTTGTCATATGGACTGACTGAAAATTACAATTCTCAACATCGGATGAATACTTTTTGAGAACCTCTAAATAGCCGGGATGAAGCGTTGGCTCGCCACCACTGAATGAAAAGTGAAACGAGTTAAATCCCCTTTCACGGGCCTGCTTTTTTATTTCGGCCAAAGTTTCTAACACAAGTTCTGTTGAGCGATGATCTTTAGAGTCGGAACGGGCATAAGGCCAACAGTAAGAACACTTATAATTACAAAAACGACCCAACAACCAAGAAACACAAAAAAGGTCACGATAAAGCATGGTTCTTTGACCGACGCGAGTGATGTCTTTAAAAGGGATTTTGTTGAAATCGTATTTTGACCAATAGTTCATGGCAGGAGATTAAAATAAGAGCACCCATAGATATAGTCATTTTCAAAATGAAGCGGGGCGACTATCGCGCTAACATCTAAGAATGGACCTATTTTAAAAATAGACCTTACTGAGTCAAAAAAGAGCCCATTTTACGTTGAAAAAACATATTGACCCCTGACCCTTGAACCCACAGAGAAACTGAAGTGAAGAGTTGAGGCGGCAAAAATAAACTATATATAAAAATCTGACTAATAAATTGGGTGTGTGAGCCAAAAGCAAGAATAACAAAAAAGTGCATCAGCGACCAAAAAAGGACAAACAATAACCCAAGCCTGTGGTTAACCAGAGCAAGAAAAGATAGCAATTCACAAACGACGAGTCCGAAAAGTGCAAAGCCTTGCACCACCCAGCTGGGCTGATTGAGAAGCCAGTGATTCCAATAAAGCTCTTCGGTTGACGCTGTGATCAGCCGAACAGCAAAAGCATCTGATAAAGCCCAATTCAGACCCCCGCCATAGTAAAGTTTTTCAAGACCACAAACAAAAAAAATCCAAACCGTATATGTTTTTGCCATTTGAATGGGCCAATTGAGTGCTGATTTTTTAAATGACGTGAAACAAAGAAGACCCACCACCATGATATAAAGGTGGGTTGAATGATATACATAGCCAAAATTATAAGTGTGACCCAATAAAATGAGGGCGCAAAAAAAAGTCAACCATGATGTTACAAAGTACAATAAACTGAATGCTGCACAAGCCGAA
This sequence comes from uncultured Pseudobdellovibrionaceae bacterium, assembly GCA_964388755.1. Taxonomy (GTDB): domain Bacteria; phylum Bdellovibrionota; class Bdellovibrionia; order Bdellovibrionales; family JAGQZY01; genus JAGQZY01. Next base: position 6,904 of record CAYMBT010000027.1, read on the forward strand.
CTTAAAATCCAAACACAACCAAGTACCAAAAGAATATCATTGGATAATGGCCCCTCAAGAAGGTTAAAAAAACTGATGGGTTGCCAATTTAAATAATCATCGCCAGTAGGAAGAGTAAAACTGTTCCAGGAACTGGCTATGTAGCCCCCTGACAAACCAAAAACCATAAACCGATAGAACTTAAGGCTTGTCATATTGATGCGATCAGAAAACCAATACAGGTTCCACCAAGAAATAATTTTATTGATCATGGTTGATTTCGCCTTTTAGAAATTGAAAAACAATTTGATCATGGTCAGGACTAAACCTGTTCTCATATATGAAATGATTCCACGAGCGATATCTGATCAAAATTCTTTCAATTTTTAATTTGTTTTTGCTAAGATCATTCCAAATCCTAGAATGTATGAATTCTAGAACTCTCTTTCTTGTTACGTCGTCTTGTTTAAGAGCTCCGGCAGGTGAGTGCAAAATATTTTTATTATTAGACTCATAACCGTTAAGTAACGTAGCAATTTCATTGGAGAGTGTCGCAAAACCAGCTTTGTTGTGGCCGTATACTGAGCCCCTGTGCCCATGATCATCAATATAATCAATATCGACCCTGAAGACATTTGTCGTTCCGGGAACACCCTTATACATGCCAAAAAAACTAAAGGGCCAATCTTCTCTCGATCCCAAAAGGGGTTGGGATACACAAACCATCCAAAATAAAATAATAAAAATAGAGATCGGGATTTCTCTTTTAATATTCACCTTAGATCTCACCCTTAAAGCGCGCTTTTACTAAATTACGAATGCCAACGCGCTGGTAGATATCATCAATTTTATAGGTTTCCCATTGGTCTGTATTATCACCTAAGGCCAGATGCATACATGGGGTCGGTTTTAATCCCAGCTCAATACAAACTTCTTTTTGAGCGGCAGAGTATTTTAAGGGTATGAAATCAGGATGAAAGTGCTCCATCATATAAAGCCCGATTCGAGCAGCCGCTAAAACAGTGTGGCCATAACGATTTTGTTGAGCTATTGGGTATTCATCATCAAAATGACTAAAGCGAATTCCAGAACGGATATCACCCAATCCAAGACCCTTTGATAAAGAAAAACTAACACTTTCGATACATGGATAATTCAAGTTCAGATCAAGATTTTCGCAGGTGCCAAAATAAGCACAATCAATCAGTACAGGAACATTCATATGAGTGGCCACATCCATGATTGATGAATAAAGAGGGTGAACCTCACCGGTGGTGCAAAATGGAGCTGAGATAATAATATAATCTTCTTTTTCAAGGGGACAATCTTCAAGGTAAGCCCAGTGGCTAACAACTCGTCGGTGGTAGGCATACTCGCCCCTAAAAAAACGCAGCCGTCGATTTTTATATCTAAAAAAAGCTTCATCAAAACTTTGCGTTGTTCCGTTAATGATATGTTTTTGTGTAAAACGATCAAGGCCGTGGATTTTATTGAGTTGACTGAGTTTAATCCATTGCTCGTAAAAACTAAGGTAGTCTTGCTGACAGCGGACACCATGAGGGCTCATCATCCAATCTGACCATGGAATGCTTTTTAGTTTTTTTATAAACTCATAGTCATAGACAGCATGGGTTTTTTTAGAAATAAGGCCGCTTTTCTCAAGCTGCTCAAGAGAGGGTAATGACATAGTGTCCAATTTAGATTTGCTGGGTTTTAAAATCAAGTTGGGATCCTGTGGGATTAAAATACAAATCATATACTGTTGCTGCGCGCAAAAAGCCTATTTCAGATTTTTTAAAAATTGAGCGCTTATGGGGCGAATAGTATTGGCCATCCGCACTTGGTAACGTTTAGATTCTATGGGAGATTCAATTGATCAATGGGTAATATGACTGAAAAACCTTCTTCCACATTTTGTCCTGTGCCATGGGGCTATTTGTTTACTTCGACCAACGGAGATTTTAGGTCTTGTGTGGCGGCGTACTCGTCGCAAAGCCGTGGGCTTTTAAAAGATCAAAACGAAAATGTTCTCAATGTGTCAAGTCACACTCTCGAACAAGTGAGAAACTCAAAAACCCTCTGTGAACTAAGAAAAAATATGCTTTCAGGTTTGGAAACACCTTCGGTGTGTCAGCGCTGTATTGATGATGAAAACAAAGGTCTAGTTTCTCGTCGTCATCTTGAGAAAATAAATAATTTTATAGCGATTGATCAAGCCAAACTCGTTACCAACGAGAACGGGATTCTGGATTGTCAGATGGCCCCCTTAAGAGTGCTTGATATAAAGCTTGGCAATCGATGTAATCTGGCTTGCCGGATGTGTGGACCAACCCATTCATCTTCTTGGTATGAAGAGTGGTATCAAACTCGTTTTAAAAACTTTTCTGACGGCGAAAAAAAACAAAATTTAATTGAAAAAAATGGAAAAATTATTCTTGATAACGATCCATACCATTGGATAGACAATATTGATTTCTGGAACTCAAGCCTCAGTCAAACAAAAGAAATTCGTGAGATTCATTTCTCGGGTGGAGAGCCACTTCTTTTATCGCGTCACACTGACATCCTTAATAAAATCATTGATTCTGGATTTTCCAATGGAATTTGCCTGACCTATAACACCAACTTAACTGTTCTCCCGGACGAGATAACAAAGCTCTGGCGTCAATTTAAATTTGTACGGATTGGCGTTTCAATAGACGGTGTAGAAGAAGTTAATAATTACATTCGACACCCCAGCCGCTTTCAGGCCATCGAAAAAAATCTACATCGCCTGAACAATGATTTTAATAATGTTGATTTTTGGCTCACCACAACCTTATCCATACTCAACATCGGTCGATACACAGAGTTGATCGATTGGATTGTTTTTTCAAATATCTCTCAATTAAATCGAGATCAGTTTAATAAAAATCTTCATTTCTTTTTAAGCTTCCACATGCTCAGAAGCCCCGAAGAGCTTAACATACAAAGCTTACCAGACTCCGCTAAAGTGATTGTCGAAAAACGAATCCTCCACTTTATTGAAAATCGTCTTTTAAAGTCTGAGTACCCCATCAGCGACTCCGAAAAAAAAGAAATTCGGTCTCAACTTATTGGAGTTCTTGAATTTATGAATGCTGAAAATAAAACAAATAACCTGTATCGTTTTTATATCGAAAATCAAAAGTCAGATCTCTACAGAAAACAAAGTTTTAATGATATTGACCCCGAGGTGGCACGGGCGATTAAAGACCATATCACCGAAACTGGACAATATCCCCAGGCTCAATCCATGGCCGAACAAAAGTGGTGGCGCTAAGATTGCTTTTTAGAATTTAAATAATGATTGATGCATCGTTTTAACTCAGCTTATATATAAATATGTCAAACACCCCACCCGTATCCATTTACTCAGAGTTCCAGCCCCTTGAAAAAATTATTGTTGGTCGTGGCTACAATGCTTCGGCTTTTGAAGCTATCGAGGATACAGAGACACGTACCGGTTTACAAAAAATTGCAGTTGAGACCGAAGAAGATTGTTTAAAGCTCACAAATATCTTTCAAGAGTATGGTGCGGAAGTTTTAAGGCCAGAAATTTCATGCCCGCTTTATGTCAGTAAAGATGGGGTCACGAAAAAAAATATCATATCTGATGGTCGTTGGACATCGGCCTTTCCCAATGCGCCACTTTGGCCACGTGACCTCACTCTTATTCTTGGCAATAAAATGGCCAGCATGTATTCAAGAAATATGGGCCGCTGGACTGAAGGAGAAGCATTTTACGATATTTTATTTAAGCAATTTAAAATGGGAGCCCAGTGGGTTTCTATGCCGCCCCCACTTCTTAATGATTCGGCCCAGGATTACACAGATTATAACAGTCGTGCGATTTTGTTTCATGCTGCGTGTTTTTTAAGGTGTGGCAAAGATGTGTTTCATACTGTGTCTAGCCTTGATCATCAACAGGGCCGTGGAACAGCAGAGGGCCTTGACTGGGTCAAATCTCAATTTCCAGATTTTAATTTTAGACCCGTTCATCATTATGGTCACTTGGATGGAAAGATCGCCTTTCTTAGACCAGGCTTGTTATTAAGTTGGATTGATAAAGAACAGCTTCCAGAACCCCTACAAAAGTGGGAGATGATTCGACTCAGCTCTAAAGAATCTTTGCCTGAGTCCTTTCTCGATCTTCGTAAAAAAAGGTTTTACAAAGAGTTTGTTACGCGTTGGCTCAATGATTGGATTGGATCAGTGGATGAAACTTATTTTGATGTTAATGTTGTTAGCCTTGATGAAAGCACAGTGATTCTAAATAGCACTAACCTTGAACTTATACAGACATTAGAATCTAAAGGCATGACGTGTATTCCATTTAACTTTAGACATCGTCACTTTTGGGACGGGGGATTACACTGTATGACACTGGATCTCAAGCGACGAGGCGGAGCCGAGGATTATCTGTCTTGAGCGAGTCTCGCTCAGTAGATTCGCTCTGCACTTGTCATTTGTTAGAATCGAGCGTTATATTCTTAACTCATGGGTCAAGAAAATGAAGTGGTCATTGAAGTCGTCAAAAACTGGGTCAAAGATTTTGTTTCGACCAGCCATCCAAGCTTTGGAAACCTACCCCCCTGCCCTTTTGCAAGAAAAGCGATCACTCAGCAACAGACTCAGTGGCTTGTTAACAGCACAGCCGACAATAGTGAAACTTTAAAGCTTATCTCACAAGGAATGCATTCTGTTGAAAATAATCAATACGAAATTTCTGTGATTATTCATACCCAAGTTGAAACTTGGAGTGTGGCAGAGTTAGATGCATTTGTGGCATCTTGGAGACTCAATCATCAGAACCAAGATCTGTATCTTATGAGAGATCATCCAATGGATCCTGAAATCATAAACAATATTAAAATGAATCAAGGTGAATACCTTATATTTTTTATCCAACGAAAAAGTCGACTTCAGGCTGCACGAGATGAACTCAAAAAAATGGGCTACTATGACCACTGGAACACTCATGAGATTCAATCTGTCATCGATCCGACCGGCTTGGAAAATCGATGAGTCAACCTCAAGAAACAAGTTCTCAATGTTTAGCCCCCTCTCATGAGATTGTTGTTACCTCACAAGGTTTCGTTGCACCTTGTTGTGTTTATCAAGGAATGACAAGCCATGTTTCTTTAATCACAAAAGACTCTAAGACATTTCCTGAGCAGTTTTCTGAAGTGACAAATCTTTTTAAGCTTAATGCCACACCACTGAGTTGCGTAAACTGTTTTAAACGAGAACATGATGGCTTAATCAGTAAACGACAAAAACTTGAAAAAAAGTTGGGTAGCCTTAATCAAAAAAATTGGAAACATGCCGAAATATCTTTTAGCAATACCTGTAATCTCGATTGTATTATTTGCTCAAGTCACTTCTCTAATAGAGTCAAAAAAATCCATGAACTTTTTGTAAACTCAGTCGACCCACACTTGGCCGAACATCATAAAAATTTACTTTTCTCTTCGAGTGATTATCAGCTCACTGAAATGCAAACTCAGTTGCTGGCCGAAAAGCTGCCTCACCTTGATTCACTTGAGATTATTGGTGGCGAGCCGACACTCTTCCCCCATCTTGATGTTTTTTTTAAAACTCTTTTAACACAAAAAAATATCCCGCAAAAAATCTCTATTGTTACCAATGGGACTTTTTATCCTGAAGCTTTAATGAAACGACTTTTGGATTTTGATCAATGTCAGATCAGTTTATCGCTCAGTATTGATGGGGTTAATGACATTTATAAATATATTCGTGGATTTGATTTTAAACGCATAGAATCTGTTGTTATTAAATATATCAATAATCCTTCTATTCATTCAATTTACATTAAACCTACCCTGGGCTTAGTTAATTTTAATCAGATTTTACCGCTTTACCAATGGGTGAAGGGTCTTGAGTCATTAAAAGTAGACCTGCTTCTTAATCAGTTTCTGAGCGTCAATGAGCCTTTGTCTGCCACATCAATTCCAATGGAATTAAGGACTCTCTATAAAAGCCAGCTTAAAAAGTCAGAGTTTTATAAACATAAGAATAAAAACCGCATTGATTTAGCTCTTGAAATGCTAGAAAATTATCCAGCACCTAACGAGCGGACAATAATGACTTCACTTGAAAACATTAAAAAAATAAATCAATTGAGATCGCTCGATCTCTTTACAATCCATCCAGAATTGACTCAACTTATTGACCTCACAAGTAACCCAAAACCAGAATTGAGCGTTTATGAAAACTGATTCTTCGCCAATTGAGACAGACACCTTTTGTCCGATCCCATGGAATTTTCAGGCCATTAGGTCTAATGGAGATCTTAGGGTCTGTTGCCAGGCTAATATTTCAGCTGACCAAGGTGTATTAAGAAAACCTGATGGCACTTCTTTTAATGCGAGTTCTGATTCTTTGATCGATGCACGAAATTCATCAATGATTAAATCTATCCGAAAAGATATGATTAATAATAAATGGAATTCAGCCTGTACCCGCTGTCAGCAAGAAGAGGCCTCTGGCCTTAATTCAAGAAGAACCTACGAACGCGAGCAGTGGTCCCTCAGAAAAAAAGATATTTTAAATCTAACAGATGAAAATGGCACTATAGACACCGCTCAAAGCCCGGTGACCTACTATGATTTAAGATTTGGAAATCTTTGTAATCTAAAATGTCGGATGTGTGGGCCCACTGATAGCTCTGCATGGTTTGATGATTGGGTTAAATTGACTGGTCAAATGGATTTTAAAGATACCTCTGGCATAGTGACACTGGATGAAAACGGGGGGCGATTTTCCACGCCAGCTTATGATTGGCATTACAGTGAAAGTTTTTGGTCACAAATCGAAGAAAACTTGAATCAAATTCAACATATTTATATGGCTGGCGGAGAACCGCTGCTCATCAAAAGACATTATGATTTTTTAAAAAAATGTGTCGATAAAAATTATTCTCGAAATATTATTCTTGAGTATAACACTAACCTCACGCAACTACCCCCCAAGGCCTTAGAGCTGTGGAAAGAGTTTAAGTCTGTGCGCGTGGGAGCAAGCATTGATGGTTACGGCGACTTTGCTGAATACCAACGTTACCCATCAAAGTGGGACGAGATCTATAAGAATTTAAAAATTCTTAATTCGCAACAAAAACCCATCATGTCTTGGCTGGCATTCACTGTGACTAATTATAACATTTTTCATATTACTGACTTTATGAAATGGAAACTCAAGGACAGCGGACTTGATAATATCAACAGTACCCAGCGTCGACCCATCATCACCCATCATATGGCTCATCAGCCCAAACATCTTAATATTCGCTCTCTTCCTTTAGAATTAAAGCAATCCGCTGAAAGTCATTTGAAAGATTTTAAAAACTGGGTCATCAGAATGGATTATCCTGAATATGTCATAAAAAACGCTGAGCAAATTGTTAATAGTATTACCTCTTATATGCTGGCCGAAGACTATAACCAAACTCATTGGTCAGAATTTTCGAGATACACAAAAAAACTAGATGCCATTCGTGGACAGAGCATCAACAAACTTTTGCCTCATTTTACTAAATATCTTGTGTAATGTTGACAGAAGGCCTCGCCCTGTCATTTCACATCAAAACAGTAAGATTATTTTTAATGAGTAGAACACCCGGTCTACAAACTTTTTGCCATTGATGAAATTCTCTTTTTAGTCCACTATTAAGTATTGACCTTTAAACTCATACCAAGAATCAAAAAGGACGCAAGATGATTAGGAATACAATGAATTACGGTGAAACTGAAGTTAACGCAGACACAGAAGTTGTTTATGAAACAGTGGATGGAATGAAAACCATTATTCCCTATAGCGAAAAATGGACAACTGTTTTTGTTCAGACTTCAGGTGGTATTGATAGTGCTTTGTTGCTTTACTTGGTGTCTAAGACATTTAAAAAACTTAATAGTAAAGCCATCATACTTCCTGTCAGCCTTGAGGTTCCATCAAAGGCAAAAAATCTTTCTTCAGCAAGGGCCGTAGTCAAAAAAGTTCAAGAATTGACTGAATACCCTCATCTTCGCCGCGCCATCGAGTTTCATATACCTATTGATCAATGCGAAAACCCACTTAAAGATGCTTTTTTTAACGATACTCTTGTTAATTTATTTGAATCTTTAGACGGTTCATTTGAGCTCAACGGTAATACAAAAAATCCACCAGAAGAAGCAAGATCTCACTTTCACAACGACAGTTTTCGTCAAATGCAGCGGGATAATCGCACAACTGTTTACAACTCGCCCTATTCCGCAAGCCCCCATGCCTTAGTTAATAAAAAAGGAATCATTGCTCTTTACAAATCTGAAGGCATTATTGATGAGCTCGCAAATCTTACTTTATCTTGTGATATGAATATGGAGGAAATCCTAAGAAGACATCTTACTATTCCCTGCCACGAATGTTGGTGGTGTGATGAAAGAGCCTGGGGCTTTAGCTCAAATAATATCATTGATAAGTCACTTGAAAATAAAAAAACGATCCCAACCAATGAAAATCATACTCACTAAACGTGGGTATGGATTTAAATTTTCAACAAGGACTTTCGAATGAACTTAAATACTGGTAACTCTTTTAAAACCTCTAAGAAGCTTGCGTCCCTTTGAAAGGGACTTAAAAAAAATAAAAGTCCCACAAATAAATACTGGGCCTCAAAACCTATGTTCATGGTTAACTTTGACCCCATATGCAGCAGAACTATGAGTGCGCCATAAATACGCCATAGCGATGGGCGAAAGAGGACAATCCAAACAGTGGCCTCAATAAAAATCCCGCCCCAAATTAAAAACCATCCTAAAAATGGTTTTCCAGCGACCCAAAGGGCCGAGGGAATCATATAATGAGTTCGAAGAGTATACTCGGTAATAATATAGGTCATTGACTTGTAATTCCAAAATCCGAAATTATCAAAGAACAGCTGATAAATTCCACCCCAGGCCACTTTCCAAAAACCAGAGACAGCATAAGCAAAGCTAAAAATCATTAAACTGAAGTGATAGTGGGATATAAATTTTTGTCGCTCCAGTCGATTTTTGGGGGCTGATGATATCGGCAAAAACAACAGACAACATGCTAACCAAATTGCTGGTCGGTATTGGTTTTCAGAAACGCCAAGGGCGTTGACAAGAGCACCCTGATGAATAAAAGAAAATAAAGCCACTACCGAGATCATTTTATTTTTGGGAAAATAAGCAGCCATAAGAAGCAACGGCGCGGGAATCCAGCGAAAAAAAATGTAAATCTCATTTGAGTAATATTTTAAAAAAAAGAATGGGCCTGGGCTACCAACTCCATCCAAATAGACTCTGTGCCAGACCTGTAAGAATGCAAAGTACGACATTACAATATAGATCAATGGTAGCTGGGCTTGGACCAAATGGTATATTTGACTATGTTTAAAGAAAATAGAAGTTTCCCGAAAGTCCTCTTTAAGAGAAATTCTTAACTTTCTAGAAATTCTATTTAACATATTTGACCTCAAGATCGACTTTCTTTGATAACCATTTTTGAGTTTGGCTGTATATTATTGGGTCAATTTCTAAAATTCCTAAATGATAAAATACTTGTCTGTCTGATAGTGCGTTTAACCATTTGTTTGCAATCAATTTTTTAACTCGCTCAAGGCTTTCAGCGTCTTTTTCAAAGTTCGCTTGGGCTAGCATTGTTTGTATCTTATAGTCTTGAGTTTTTATCCAACCTACTGTCCCTGCAGATCCGTTTTTTTGCACAAACTCTTGCAGCGTTATTGGCGGATCAAACTTCACATCATCCACTTGGTCTATAAATATAACCTCCCACTGGGCCGTGAATGGAACTGACCCAAATCCAAGCTCCCAATTAAAATAGGGCCAAAATGTAAAATGATTATTAACAAAAAACCGATCATAAGGTGCAAAAATAATTAGCACGGCGATCACTAAGATAAATATCTGATTACGAATATGATAATGTCTCATATTCATTCTATGAAATCATAGATCATTTAGAAATACTATGCTTTTTCAACACCATCAAAAAGATCAGAAAAAAAAGGATAACTTTCTGAAAAACTTTGTTTTCGATAGGCGTCTGTTTTTTCTAAATAACTTTTAAGCTGCGGCAGTTTTTTAGAGTCATCAACACTATTCATTAGGTTAACAATATAGCTGAGGCTATTGACCATATGCGGGGAGCTTTCTTTACCCATAAATGACGAATATTTATCTTCAATTCTTTGCTTAATGTGTTTAGGTAAAACCGTCACAGACAGTATCTGGGGATGAGTCAGGTGGGTTGGGTTAATAGATAGTTTTTTACCCGTTGGATTATTATCTATCCACCACTGTATCGTCTCGGGTAAATGCCATACGTTCAGTAAACTGACCGTTGTTCTTAGAATGATAAAAAAATGAGGTTCTTTACTTAAGTTTATAAAGTCTTTTGTGGCCAGCTCTATGTCATCATATTTGGCGGGCCAACGAATGTACTCTGCCTCTTGAGGGTTGGCGCTATCATAACTTAAGGCAAATTCTATATATTTAAATTGACGCCACAGATTGATCCATTGCTCTTTAGGGCGAATGGTACAGTTCGTGCTGTAGTTAATAAAAATTTGGCTACAGTCACGCTCTGTTGTTAATCGCTTTATAAGCGTCCAGTGCTCCGGAGTAATCAACGGCTCTCCACCTGTAAATTTAAGATGAACAAGATGGGGAATAAATGGGTATACATTTTCAATATTAAAAGAGGTTCTTTTATCTTTACTCAAAGTCTTACCAAAAGACTCTTTTTCTTCATCAAACCATTTCCAAGAATATCGACTATCACACATTCTACAGGCGAGATTACATTGATTTGATATAGCTAACTCTAACCAGCGAAGCTTGGGCTCTTCAAAATTGATGAGTTCACTCACCGGAAGACGAAGATTATCGTTATATCTTTGGCGAAGGCTTTTCTTGCCGGCATCTTCTTCTTGATAGCATCGCTTGCAACCATCAACCTGATCACCTTTTAACATTTTTGAGCGGACCACATCCATCCATGGGCCGTAAAAAACATCTTTTAACTCTTGGTCATGAAGATTATTTTCCGGAGGACGATGGGTTTCTTCAAAACGGCAACAGGGTTTTACCCGGCCTGTTGGGTCCATAAATTGATGAACCCAAGCCATAGAACAAAAGGATGGGTTTTTCTTTAATTGCTCTAAAGAGACAGTATCAGTCATGACGGTCCATGCTCCCTGGATTTTCATTGAAATGATCATAAATATTGGAAGCTTTTGATTCGAAATGACGATTAAGCCCGTATTTTTCTAGTTCTTGTAAAAGATGTTCTGTGGCTTTTTCAACAACAGGATAACCCAATTCTAAACACTTGTCTTTAAGTCGCAACCAACGCTCGATACGTACCACACGATTATTGCCTCCCATCACCCAGTTGTCATGC
>CAYMBT010000028.1:0-15684 GCA_964388755.1 uncultured Pseudobdellovibrionaceae bacterium
CTAAACATCTTATTTTGACCAACTTTAAAAAAATCGCAAGTTTCTCTTGGATACTATTTTTGATTGTTTTAAATCCACAAATTGTCGAAGCTCAATTCTGGCGTCGTCCCAACATGCAAGTGATTAACATCGAAACTCACATGTTTGTGGGTGCTCGACGAGACGATGATGGAAGTTTACGAGTCTACGATTCAAGCTTTATTTATTCCAATCGCACAGTGATTGAAAATCAATCCCCTTTCAGAACTTTTACGAACATCCATTTACCCAATTATCCAAAAGACTCTATTTTTCAAACAGCCAATGGTTTTTATAAAGTTCAAAATATTTATAGACTTTCTTCTGGAGAAATTTATATTGATTCTTTGAAACTTTTTGATGATCCCGATGGCGAACCCTACAACCGAAGCCCCAGAGGTTCATTTCTGCACAGTGAACTTGTGCCAATGGATCAAGTGATCGCACGCCAGACTTTGACCCGAGGTCAATGCGATACAGGCACGGTTCATGTCAATGCCAACAATCAAGAGCAGTCACAACAGTGGTCAGAAGCCATACGGGTCAACTACCAAGCCGCCATTGTTGAGGATGTCCAAGCCCGAGAAGCCCGTTGGGGCCAAGCTGAAATCAGGTATATGACTGAGGTTGCGTGCCTCACCAACGGATTAAAAATTCTCACTCAAACCCAAACCAAGCGTGTCACCACAGGTCCTGTGCGAACACAATTTAGTGCTAGCGTTTATGATGTGGTCGATGCTCGCGGAACATCGGTTCTTGCCAACGGTCCAGATATCGTTTGGCAACCGGTTCTTAGAGATAATGGCACTTTGCCGCCAAGACCTGTTGATGTGATGGTAGAGGCTGCGCAGTAAAGTCTGATTCGTCCATACTATTTCAGTGTCTCACAAAGTTCACATTTTTTTAATATCGTCAAACTGGATAAAGTGGCCTTAAGACGAAAAGAATTTTGTAATTTTGTCAGGGTCATTTGATCTTTTCTCCTCCCATAAGTCTAATTCTTGTTAAATTTTCTTAATTTAATTGATCTCTGGCTGATCCTAACTATAAATAACAAACTATTAAGGCTTAATTCACTTTTTGATGTTGGGGGATCCATGCGTTCATTTTCTAATGTGTTTGTCACAGGTGTCGGACACTTTCTGCCGGGTCCCAAAATCAATTCTGATGAGATGGATCACTATGTAGGGCTTATTAACTCTCAATCCGAAAGAATCAAAAGAAGAATTCTTGCCGAAAACGGTATTCAAACAAGACATTACTGTATTAACGAAAATGGTGAACCTAAAATGTCGATGTAAGAAATGGCCTCTCAATCCGTTCACGCGGCCTTAAAAGATGCTGAGATTTCATTGGATAAAGTCGGTGGTTTAACCACAGGTACAGTCAGTGGAGATGTGGTCGTTCCAGGATTTGCTAATATGCTACAGGGCGAGCTTAAAGCCCAACCTATGGAGACAGTATCAATCAATGGTATTTGTTCATCAGGGATGATTGCTTTAAAGTCTGCGGCAGAAATGGTTGAATCAAAAGAGCATCAACACACCGTTGTTAACGCTACAGAGTTCCCTTCAAGAATGTTTAAAAAATCTCGCTTCCATGCCCATCAACAAAAAGTTGATTTTAATGCGCACTTTTTACGTTGGATGCTCTCGGATGGGTCAGGTTCATTTGTTCTCTCTGAAAAACCTAAACATAAAGGTCTTAGTTTTAAACTCAACTGGATACATACTCGATCTTTTAGTGGAGATTATCCCACCTGCATGTCTATTGGTTTTGGAGAAGAGGGCGAAGGTAAAAGCTATCTTGATTTTGCATCGGTCTCTGAAGCTGAACAAAATGGTTATTTTTACTTACGACAAGACATCAGACTTTTACCTAATCTTTTTGAAGTGGGATTTGCTGAGTATCTTCGACTTTGCCAAGAAGGCCACATTAAACCCATGAATGTGGACCATTTCTTGTGTCATTACTCCAGCGAAAAGTTTTCACACACCATTAAAGATCTCATGAAGAAGTCTGATGTATTTATTCCCGAAGACCGTTGGTATTCTAATCTTTCGGTCAGCGGTAACACAGGTTCGGCCTCTATTTTTATAATGATGAGTGAGTTTTTAAAAGAGAAGTCCGTAAAAAAAGGCGAAAAAATATTATTTTTTGTGCCAGAATCGGGTCGCTTTACGGTCAGCTTTGCTTTACTTGAAGTTGTGGATTCAGAAGAAACTTTAGTCGCCGTTGACGACCAAGAAGCACCACCGCTGACCTCACAAATCAAAAACAATTTTCCGAAATTATTTTTACAGTTAAGTTCTGTTTGATCAAATTACAGGTCAGAGGTTTTACGAACTCCATTATGTCAGAAAATTTTCTCTAAAAAATTCACATTGGATGATTATCAGGCATGGATGTTTCATTGGATTCCCCAGGTTCAGCAGGGTGCTGTCTGGATGAGAGAAGCCATTCAACATGCACCAGAGGATTTAAAGTCACTGACAGACCTTATCGAAATCCATGCTGGCGAAGAGCAATTTGATTTTAATATTCTTTACTCTGATTATAAAATTGCGGGTGGTATAACTCCATTAGAAAAGCTTTATCGCACTCCCGGCGGGGACGCGCTGAACGCTTATATGATGTCTATGGCTCAAACGAACCCGTTAGCCCTTCTAGGCGGAATTTTTATAATTGAAGGTACAGGTCAAAAATCATACCGACACTTTTGCCCCATCTTAAAGACAGTCTCAGTGAAAATTTAAATATCTATCGATTTCTACAATACCATGGTGAAAACGATCAAAATCATTTGGATCGTTGGGCCAGTGCCGTAACTCTAGCGCTGGATTATGATCCGAAAATTTCTGATGCTATCGTTGACTGCGCTCAAACTGTAGCAAAGCTGTACTATATGCAATGGTGTGATATTTCTAAAAAGGTGAATCAGTCATGAAAAACTACCCTGGTATAGAAGCCGTTATTCACGATCCAGCTGACCCAAACCCATGGTATGCGCTGGGTACAGAAACCATGACACCGCTCAGGCCACAAACCAAAGAAAGCTGGCTTAAGGACTCGGGCTCTGCATCGAGGCAGTACCTGCTACCCTTTGTCAGGCCCTTTGCACGCCTTATGATCATGATCATTCAGGTATTAAAGATCATTATCCCCATTCAATGGAGAGCCTCAAAAACTTTGCATTGGCTGATCGTTTGGGGCCTTAAGCATTTTGTTCGCCCCGATGCTAATTATCTCATATTGAGACATTTTCATCTCGGCTCTGAGATCTTACATTTTATCGCAAAAAATATCCCGGGTGTTGACGTCCCTATGTCACCGTTAAAGCCACTGAAACTCGATGACTTGCTTGACGATGTTTTTTTAAAGCATGACCTTAATCTTTATAATTTTATTATTAATCTCAACACCCAGATTCGCGAAAAAGGACTGACCATCGCCCCTGTCAGTGATCCAGATTTTTCTATGATCAGCGAAGAGGACTTTCCGTTTGAGCCGTCGCCCAATGGTTTTTTTAATGTGATTGATCTTGAAACGGCCATCGAACTTTATACACCTGTTTTTCAATTCTTTTTAACTGACAGTGATTTTTGGCGTTCAGTGAACTCTTTGCAGCTCGACGAAACTATTGCTCTTTACGCTGCGACTTTACTGAATTCACCACAGCATCTTGTTTTGCTTAATAATAGACATCCACTTGTGCCATTAACAACAGTGCGCGCTGGTTTTAGGCTTGTGCTTCACGGACTATCATCAGAGATGCTTCACTGGTTATTGGTCCTTAAAAAAAGGGAACAACGTCATCATGCTCAACTTTCTAGCTCAGTATAATTATTATGAATTTTTTCTTTTTTTACTGATCATGCTGCTTGTGCGATACATTGTGATCGCCGGTGGACTTTATTATATTTTTTGGATTCTTAAACCTCAATGGAGCCAAAAATCAAAGATTCAAGTCAAAACACGCCATAAACCGATCCCATTGACCGAACTCAAATATTCTTTATCCACTCTTTTGATCAATTGTTTTTGGGGCGTGTTTTTGTTTTGGCTCTATAAAAATAACCACTTAAAAATTTATACCGAAGTCAGTGGTTTTTGGGGTTATGCCTACTTGGTCTTTACAGTTTATATTTCAATGGTGATCCACGATGCCTATTTTTATTTTGCCCACAGACTTATGCACACTAGAAAGCTTTATCATTATGTCCATGCGGTTCACCATCGTTCGATGAACCCAACCCCTTTTGCATCATTTTGCTTTCATCCTTTTGAAGCTTTTTTAGAGGTCTTTTTTCTTTTACCTTTATTTATGTTTTTACCCATGCACGTGACAGCTGTTTTTGCGTTTTTATTTTTTACATTTGTTTTTAACGTCCAAGGCCACTTAGGTCATGAATTGAATCCTAAGGGAATGTGGGATCAGTGGTGGGGTCGCTGGTTAACAACGCCAACACACCACAATCTTCACCACCAGTATTTTAACTGTAACTATGCGCTTTATTACCGGCACTGGGACCTGAGCTTTAAAACCCTTCACCATGCAACGGGTAAGGTCTTTAGAGAGATTAAATCTCGTTAAATTGCCCCTCAAAGAACCAACAATCTCGACCTTGATCGAGACTCAATAAAATTTAAGATCCAGCCGATATAATGTCATGGCACTTTTAAATTTTTTAAGTCTCTCATTGGTTTTTGTGTTCTCTCAAACGACTCTTCAGCAGTCTGATTTTAGAACTGGAGAATTTGTTATTTATACCAGTCCCGAGGGCGTAGAAAGATACATCGCTGTCGGCAATGTTAATGTTAATGGGCCAATGTATGTCAGTCGAAGAGAGCACAATGGGGCTGGTTGGACCCAGGGTTCAATTCGTGTGACTCCAGATCAACTTATAAAACCGGTGCCAAGCATTCCTCATAGAATGCAGCAAAGAGATCAATCTTTAAGAAAAGGTATGATAGTTCTTGGTGCTGATAAAAAAATGTTCATCATCGAAGACGTTTTTGCAGACGGACGAGTCGCTGTTTCTCGACTCACAATAAATGCAAATAGTCGTCATCGAATTCCAAATACTGATTTTGTAAAACAAGACCGAGAAGGCTATTCTATTATTAATAAAAATGAAATTATAGCTGTCGAAACCAATTGTTTTTTGCGTTACTGTAGAGGCCAAGTCTATAGTGAAATTGAAAATATACCAGTCTGTCAAAGGGATGTTTTGACAACTCATAATAACAGTATGACTCCTGAAATGAGAGCCGCCTTAAATCCTGGTTTCACTTGTGGAAGATTTGGTAAGTTTGAGATTCATGCGCTTTTTTCAGATGGATCAATTGCGATTCATAACAGAATTATTAACCCTTTTCCAAGATCTCTTCATAACTACCAACTGAATCCACCGGTACCATCCGAGGGCGAAGCTTTAACAGAAGCTGAAAACTAGGATTTCATTAATTTTATAAATGAATCTGGCAAATCAGCTTGAATTTGAATGGATTTTTTATCAGCCTCAAATATCCAAGAGTGTAAAAAGAGTCGATCCTCACCATAGGTTTCACTTATTTTTTTATTAAGTCCAGAGCGACCATAACGAGAATCACCCACAATGGGCAGTTGATCGCCACAGGCGTGTTTACGGATCTGATGTTGTCGGCCGGTTTTAATCTCGATCTTAAGATCATAAAACCACTGATTCTCAGCCCATATTTCAACTAAGCTTAGAGCTTCGACTTGATCATTTTCTTTGCCATAAGGATTGTTTCGACCTTCGGCCCTAGGAGAAAGCTTATGATTCCAAATCCAATTCTTCTCTCTGGGTAATCTTGGTTTTGCGGTTAAGGCTCGGTAGATTTTATGACTTTCAACGTCGTTTAAAAGGTTTTGCAGCCCGTCGACTTTTTTTGAATTTGTAGTCCATAAAACCAGTCCACTGGTTTCTTGGTCGATGCGGTTCACAAAATGAATCTGGGTATACGATTTTTTGAGATGGGATAAAAGTGAAGGCTCTTCGTTATGAACAGACCAGCCGTAAGGTTTGTGGGTAAAGTAACAATCCTTAGTGAACGAATGAGTCTCTAGTTCTTTAAGAATAATCATAGCGACCTTTGTTGAAACTGTTTGTGGGCTTTTACACTTTTCTAGATTTATAAAAATCTAAAAGCCAATGACAAACAGTTTATAACTAAGGCAACAAACAAAGTCTACCGACTTCAGTTAATTCGGCATTGGTAATCGGCTTTAAAATCGCCCTTAGGCAAGAGATCAGTAAAAGTCACAAGGTCTCCTTGAACTTGATGAGGAGCCGTGTAGATCGTATAGGCCGCTGTCGGAGTTGCGCGATAGCTAACTACCACATCCGGTCGTCCGTCGCCGTTAGCATCATAAGGCGGGCACTCAAGACGAATTGAGTTTTTAAGATCTTTTACACTCTGACCAATGTCTCTCAGTTGGGACGTGTAATCTGCATTACAAACTGAACCAATGATGGCTCCACCGGTTTGTCCAAAACCTGTTAAACGTGAGAGCTGATCGTAGGTGTTACCATAAAAAGCACCTTCGCCTTGTAAGCAAGCTGAGTCCCCAGGTCTTACGATAATGCTATGAAACACCATATTTTTTGTTCCATTAAAAGTGGTATCCACAAAATTCACGAAATTCTGTGGTGTGATTCTAATATTTTGTCCATTAGAAGCCTCATCCTCATCCGAAAGAACAACAATCGATAAATCAGACCCATTTCTAATAAATTCACGATGGGCCCCTTGACCAGCAATATAACGATCGATCACTCGTTTAGCTGAATAGATTCCTTCTTCGTTACCAGAACCACCAGCAAAATTTTGTACGGTATTACCAAAGATACTTTGAGCTACATTGACATCCATATTTGAATCCAAAATGTATTCACCTGTTAAACCCATAAGTGGTATAAGTTGACCATTAGATCGTTCGTTGTTATTTGTAGCATCCGTACTGGTAATAGCAATTTGCCAATCAAGACCTGCTATTTGAGAGATCATTCCATCAATTCTCTGGGCAAGATTGGATCTTTCAAAATTCATTGAGCCTGAATTATCCACTACAAAAAGAATGTCCACCGGTCTGTCGTCACCCACACTGATCGTGGTCGATCTGTTCTCAGCTAAAAAGACACTTTGCCAATTGACTGTTGATGTTGACGAATTTCCAGCTTGGTCAGTGGCAATCACCGTAAAGGTATAACTAGTAGGTGATGCAGTTGGAATACTGATAGTTTGTCCAGCAGCACACGCTCTGGCCACACCATTCAGTGTGCAACGGGTAGTTATACCGTTTGGACTCAAAAGATCACTGACAGTAAAGTTAATCATAGGTTGATCGGTTTCAATATATACGATAGCCGGTGGACGGGTTACAAATTGAATTTGCGGACCCTGAGTATCAACCACCCATTGATAAGATGTTGGTTGTGACAGATTTCCCACATTATCGACCGCTCTCACTGTAACTGTGTGAGCACCATCAGCGAGGTTAGAAAAAATTTCGCTGGATTCACAGTTTTCATACTGTGAAGAATCAATTCTACATTGATAGGTTGAAATTCCGCTTCCGGCATCTTGAGCTTGAAACTCAAACTGTGCCGTGGGTTGATTGGTTGATGGTGTGGGTTGATTGACAATACTCACTACTGGCGCCGTTGTATCTACATAAAAGGCATAGGACACCACACCTGATTGATTACCATCATAATCGACGGCACGTGCCTCAATAGTATGAAGACCATCTGACAAGTTATCCATTATAACCTGGTTGTCACACTGATTATAATTTCCGCCATCAATACTACATTCAATCTCTTTAAGACCAATCCCATTCACATCATCAGCTGCCCACAGGGTAATTGATCCAGTGGCTTGGGGGATATAAGGACTAGGGTGTGAAATGAGGGCAATGATCGGGGCATTGATGTCTGTGTTAGGTTCAACTGTGGGGTTAACATCATAATTTATGTTTGATCCAATAGCGGGGTAAGTGGCACCTTGTGTCCCAGCTGACACTTCCACCTTATCTCCTGGAGAAGTTGTGGGTTCAGTGGGCTCAGGTGGCGGAGGATTTGTTGGCTCCGTGACGGTGGGATTATCCGTTGGTGTTTGCGAACCCGAGGCCGCATTGTCATTGGCATTCTGTGGAGCAGCTTCTTCGCCTCCACCTAAACAACCGACAAATAAAAAGAAACTTAAACCCATTAATAATAAGTTTAAATTGCGCATCTCTGGCCTCCGTATTCAACTCTTCCTTAATTATCGGAGACCAGACCTTCGTACTGTAAGAACTCAATTGAGACTTTAATGATTAAGTCATTTTTGATAAACAATTTTTAAAGGTCCGAAACATAATATTTGAAAACCCCAATCTTTAAGAACACTTATGCTATCCACTAAAGCTTGGACATTTTTTTAAACATTACTGTTGAATAGAAGATCTACAAAATAACGAAAAATGAAATATGAGCTATTCGAACTGATTTAAGAATAAACTTCAGGGGTAGATAAAAAAGTCTTTACTCAGGGATCTTCATTTTTATCATTAGACCCAAGCTATTAAACAGCGATAGATTAAAATTTATTGTTCTATAGAAATTTCTTCAGTTTCTGTTATAGACTCTTTACTCTCATAATTGCGTCCAACTAAAAAAACTTGAGTTTCTTCATATAAAAGCTAATCTTAATAAGATAGAAATTCATTCTTGTAAGGAACGCCATATTAAAAATCTTCGCATTGTACTTATTTTATTATTTTTGACTCATTCTCGTGCCTTTGTTCAAGCTCAATCCAGCGAAATTAAAAATATTTATGAAAATTATTTTACAAATATTAATACCTTTTCCTTGGCTAAAAAAAATAGTGTTTTATTAAAAAGACTCCAGTCCGAAGTAAAGTCAGATAAAAATGATCCAGCCTTTGTTGGTCGCGCAATAACTGAGTACTGTTTGTCGGCTTTTCAGCTCAATTCAATTGATTCATGTCAAAAATTAGTCATAGATTTTTTAGAGAATAAAAATAAACTACGCCCTTTTTTAATCAAAACTCTTCTAGAGTTATCTGAGACCTATCCCCATTTTGAAGTTTCAAAAATTTTAGTTAAAATAATTAATGATTTTTCTGCTGAAATATCTTTGGACGAGAAAAATGAATTGGCCACAATGGTCAAAGCCCTTCTTAATCATGATGACGCTTTGTTGATTTATAATCAGTTAGAAAAAGAAAAGACAGAAGATAATTTTTTACAAATAAAAATTAAATGGCAATTGGCTCGCCTCACTCTGATTCATGGCGAAGAAATTAAAGCCTTACAAATTGCTCATGAAATTGTGAAATTGGTTCCAGAAAAAAGACGTGATGACATTTTTTTAGCTTCAGAGATCGCCTTATTTGACTTCTACTCTCAAAAAAATAGCAAAGAAACAATTTTTCCAAAAAAAGAGATATCTGCAGAAACTATTGATAAGACCATGAACTTTTGGATCCTGCAAAATTATGCAAAATTATTTCTATTACAAAAAAAGTATGACCAAGGAATTTTGCTCTATAGTTCGTATAAAAATACTAACGAAAAGTCCAATATAGCTCGCTCGATTTATTATCTCGATAATTATCTGATGTCTATATTGAGTGATAAAATTAACACAAATGATTTTGAAGCCGAGGTGGCGCAATTTTTTAAAAGTAAAAAACTGGATTTCGAGCAAAACCAATATTTTTTAGAGTTTCAGCGGCTTAAAAACCTTAATCTGACACGTCAATACAGTAAGCGATCGACCAATGTTACAATTTGGCAAAAAATTATCTGTGAAACCACTTCGTTTTGTATTTAATTTATAAATCTATATCTTTTTTTACAAAACAATTAGGCCCAAATTCAAGATCATCCCGCCAATCAGAAGTCTGTACAAAGCCAAAATTTAAGTAAGACTGAAGAGATGTTTTTCTAGGTAAAGACCAGATGATTTTATGATTACGCTTCGAAGCTTCATTCTGTGAGACCTGAAAAAGGAGTGATGAAAGGCTACTGCCCCGATGCTCTTCTTTGATCCACAATCCTCTATTTCTAAAATCGGTAGCTGATGTAGAAAGACCTGAGTTGACCCCAATGACTTCATTTTCAAGACTGAGTGTCCAAAAAACAGGATTTGAAAAATTTTGAATCTCTTTATCGTAGCCAGAGAGGTAGGTCATAATATTGTAAGGTAAAATGACTGTTTTTCGATTGGGCCAAAGTTCATTCTTCCAATAGGGGAGAACATCATTAAAACTCACTTGGTTAATTTGATGCAATCAATACTCCTGAATTCTAGTTTGATCGGTTTTAGATCCTGTTGTTACCATCTCTCTACAAAAATCATCATAATAAAAGCTTAATCTTTGTCCGCCACCCTCGCAAATTTGTTCAAGGTGTTTACGAGAAGATTCATCAAGATACTGGATATTTTCATAACCATTATAGATGGGTCTATTAACTAAGTCTGGATAAGAGTATTTGTAAATCTCAAACTTGTATTTAGAGATAGATAATATTTTTTTTTCTTTGGCCTTTCCGTTGATGTATTCTTTTAGAACGGGATGTTGAAAAAAAGATATTAATTGCTCAGGGGTATATTGTAAAAATGCCGGCACTCCTTCTTTTTTATTCTGAATAAGATAATTATACAGACATAAATAATTCTCGTATTCATGAAATAAAAATTGATTGGTATTCTCTACTCTTTTTATGGCAGAATCTCCGCTGCCGATGATAGGTAGACCTGGAGTTTGATCCATAAGCCACATAAGAACACAAAATTGTGGGCTCGTGCAGCCAGTTTGAAGAGCATAACTTGAGGCCTGATTACTTAAAAAATCTCTTAGATTTAAAGGGACTATTTTGTGGTTTATTTTTCTTTCTTCACAAAATTTCTTTGCCCAATAAAGATCATGTTCATTACTTTGGTTTTCAAAGGCCACAGATATAGCATTCACCTCTAGACCAGCATCGATGAACGAGCGTAAAACAATTTCGCTATCCATCCCGCCACTGAGAAGCACGTAAAGGTCTTGATTCGTTTTTTCACGAATGAATTTTGCAGAGCGAAGATTCTCTTCATAAAAGTTTTCAGCAGGCCTTACAGTGGGGCCAAAATTACACCATAGGATAGAGTTTTTGTTTTTTCTGATGTTAAAGGACTGATTATCATAACCAAATTTAAGATAGTTATTATAAGTATAATCAAACATCACTAAAAGATGTGTTGGTTTGTCACTTGGTAAGCGATCAAGCCTTGTTCTTTTGGTTTATTGCTCGACATCCACGACCATAGTTTTGCATAAAGAAATTCTAATTCACTATTTTTGTATTCTTTAGTCAGAAGGGCGCTGCGCTGATCGTCTCTGAGGACCGATGCGTCTCTGATTATCCAGCCCTGTTCTCTAAAAAATGAATTCAATTGGTAGGCTAAGTTATCATTATGATAGCTCCAAAAAGCTTCAACAGAGGGTTGCGCTGGACAATGATTAAGAGGCTGACAAATCCATGACATTTTTTTTGGATTATTTTTTTTTGTAAAAGATATGGCACCTTTAAATAAAGTAAAAAAAATAGCTGTTTTAATCAAAAAGCGTCTTGAATAGGGTAAGCTTTTATAAAATTCAATCATATGAGTATTCTATAATACTTATCTTGAGTAATAAATAGGTGAGTTAAAAAAAATGTCTCAAAATAAGACAAAATTGAGGTGCTTCACAAAACTCTCAATAGCCAATTGAATGTTCTGATCTAATTTCGATTTAAACCGTGGGGTAAGCCCTCAAGATAGCTCTGTGAACTTACAATGCGGTACCTGAATTTGCTTTGCAGTTCACCAATGGTGTTGGCCCCCGAGTAGGTCAATCCAGATCTAAGCCCCCCGATAAGGTCACTTATAATATCATCTTCATCTTCTCTATAGGGAACCAAAGAACTTACACCTTCGGGTGTCCGCCATTTTGGTACTTCTCCAAACCAACTCAACTGGGTTTCTTTGCTATCAAGGCCGCGGTAAGTTTTGTACTTTTTCCCGTCGATGATGGTCAAATCACCTGGTGTGGGTCGTGTTCCAGCAAGTAAACCACCAATCATTACAAAATCAGCACCAAATGCCAGAGCTTTGACAATATCAGATGGGGTTCTGATTCCTCCGTCGGCGACTATGGAGCATTTTACTTTAGAGCATTCACTAATGGCTGTTATGTTTGACACTCCAAAACCTGTTTTAATTCGTGTTGTACAAACACTTCCGCCACCGATGCCGACCTTAATCATATCTGCACCATGATCATAAAGATACTGCGCGGCGCTAAAGGTGGCGACATTTCCAGCCATGATAAATAGATCGGGCATTTTCTTTTTGAGCTGATTAAGGGTTTGGGCCATGTCTGAAGAGTCACCGTGAGCGATGTCTAGATTAAAGTTTCGAGCTCCAGCTTGATAAAGTGCTTCTGCACGGGCTAATCCCTTTTCTAAACAACCAATCGAAACAAAACTTTGTGGAGGTGATTTTTTAAAGACTTCTACATTCTCTTGTATTGGCATCAATCGATGCAAAGCTCCCAAGCCGCCTCTTTGCACCATGAAGTGGGCCATTTTATCAGACGTTATCATATCCATATTTGCTGAGATGATAGGTGTTTCAAGTTTAAACCGGCCAGAGCGATCTGTCTGACCTATGTTCACGTTTTGCCTTGAGCCTAAAGAGTTATGTTGAGGGACTAAGAGAACATCATCATAGGTTAAACCAAATCCGGCAAATCTTTTGGATAAATGAAAAGGATTTTTGAATAAAAACATAACTTTAGTTCTCTTTATAGGTCATGAGGTCAATATTTTGATTTTTTTAAAAAGGTCCTGGCACCTCATATCAATAACTTTAGCCATAGTTGTTTTGAGGGGCAAACAAAAAGATCTCATGAAAAGCCATTTATATCATTGGAACAATTTAAACACTCAACAACAATGAATGGGTATGAGTGGATGACTTTATTAAAAGTTGTATAGTAATATTTTGTTCTTGAGTTATTTAACCCAGTAAGACTTTTTTTGTAAAATTTAAAACCTTTGAATTTGGAAATAAAAAATGGATCTATCAGAAGTTCAGGGTCATAGTAACCAATCTGGCAGCAGTTGGGAAAGGGCAAGATATAAGATTATTATCAACAGGGTTCAATCTGTGGCTTATCTGAATCACAGGCTTAAAATTCTAGATTTAGGCTCTGGTGATAGTTGGCTTTCGCACCAGTTGGTTCATTACTTTCCGGTCGATGTTCATTGTGTAGATTCTCATTATACGAGTGAAGCAATAGCGGGTATAAAACAGCGTTTTTCTGAAGTTAAACAAAAGGGAAAGATTCACTTTGGGTCTACAATTCCCGATGAAAAGTTTGATATCATTCTAGCTCTCGACATAATTGAGCACGTTGAAAATGATGACCACTTACTGCAAAATCTTTATAATCTTGTTAATGAGGGAAGTTTATTGATTGTTACGGTTCCGCTTTGGCCCAAATTTTTTAAAGGACACGATGTAAAGCTTGGTCATTTGAGAAGATACACGGAAGAGGTGATCGATCATAAAATTACCCAAGCTGGCTTTAAGAAAAAAAAATCACATCAATTTTTTTTGTTACCATTTATTTTAAGATGGGCTCAGCACAAAAATTTTATAGAATTTTCACCCGATCCTTGTAGTCAGTCACCTGTCATTTACTTTCTTCTTCGAGTCGAAACCATTTTAATGGATTTATTATTAAAATTAAGGGTAGGCTATCTTGGATTAAGTTGGCTGGGTGTTTTCGAAAAAAGAAAGGGATGCTGATGCAAGTCGTTTTGTTTACAGAGTGTAATGGATCGCCCGGCTGGGGAAGGGATGCCGGCTGTTATACTGTGGCTAGTCAACTGCGCAAAAATGGTTTCTCTGTCCAGGTGTTGGATTTTTTTAGTTTTTTTAATAATGAACTTTGGCAAAAAACTATAGATCAATTTTTTGATTCAGAAACCATAGTTATGGGTTTTAGCTCAACCCATTTTTCTTCATTTTTACCAGAAGATTTTGATGACTGGATGACCGATGCTAAAAGAACAGAAAAAAATAATGCTTGGAATACTTATTTTCCTTTCTCAGCTCAAAAGATGAGTGAAATTTTTTTAGAAATAAAAAAGCGCTTTCCTAGAATTAAAGTCATCGTAGGTGGTCAAAAAGTCGTTCAAAAAAGAAAGTTACAGTCCATTTATCCTGAAGTTGATCACTGGGTCGAGGGGATGGCTGACTTAAGTATCATTGAAATATGTAAAGACCTCAGTCATGAATCTACGAAAGTCAAAAAACGTATATCCAGTGAAGACCAGTACGGACCCTATAATGATTTTACCAACTCATCACTCTTGTGGTCAGAAAATGATTTTATTTTTAAAGACGAAGCCCTGCCTTTAGAAATATCCAGAGGCTGTCCCTTTGATTGCTCATTTTGTGATTATAAAAAGAAAAGCAAAGGCCAATTGATTAAGAAAAAAGAAGTCTTAGTTAAAGAACTCATCGACAACTATGAAAAGTTTGGTACCAACCATTATATGATCACTGATTTTTTAGTGAACGAAGATATTGATAAAATTAAGATGGTTCACAATGTCTTTACCTCACTCCCTTTTAAAATTGAATGGTCCGGTTTTGCAAGGCTTGATCTGTTGCTCAAATGGCCAGAGATGATTGATTTGATCCTCGAATCAGGGGCCAGATCTGTCATGTGGGGGATCGAGGGCATTAGAAAAGATCTTGGGCCAACAGTTGGTAAGGTTTGTGATTTAAAAAAACTTGAACCCCTATTGCAAGATTGTCGAAAAGCATGGGGAGATCATATTGTCACAGGCTCAGGTTTTATTGTTGGTCTTCCAGGCGAGACTCAAGACTCGGCCAATGAGTTGCTCGATTGGATTCTTGATTCAAAACCACTTCTTCATGGATTCGAAGTCACACCACTTTTCATTGGACTTTATAACGAAGAAAAAGCAACTCGTATTGACTATTCTAAAATACAAAAAAATCCAAAAAGTTTTGGTTACGAACTTGTCATAGAACAAAAAAATAATTCTTATCAAGAAGATTGGATTTTCACTTCAACAGGATTTAAAAAAAGTGATGCTATTAAAACAATAGAAAAGTATCAGTCAGACCCTCGTTGGAAAGAGAGGCGTCTTATCGGAACCTACCACAACTATTCACGCTTTAGAAATTTAGGCCTCACTCATGATGAGATCTTAAACTCTGTATCTTCAAATTTAGACTTCATCTCTAAGGTCAAAGGAAACTACTATGAGAAATCAAAAAAGTATTTTAATAATATTTTTTCTTAGTTTATTTTTTCTTCTCATTCAAAGACAACTTAAAGCAGAAGATAAAAATGAAAATATTTGTCAAAGAAGCGAATTTCTTAAATCAGAACTTCTTCGACAATTCCCGAAAGAAACTTGCGAGAGCTTTCCGTTGTATAAAATTAAAGAACTCAATCTCAGTCAAAAAAATATCTCTGCTTTAAATGATTCCGATTTTTTAGGTTTAAAAAATTTATTAATATTAGACCTGCGTGAGAATAGACTCAATCAATTACCTGAT
>CAYMBT010000028.1:15694-17986 GCA_964388755.1 uncultured Pseudobdellovibrionaceae bacterium
GGCTTTAGTTTTTCCCATAATAGTCTGGTTGAATTACCTGATTTTTTTAAGGATTTACCTCAACTAGAGACACTGTGGCTTGAGGGCAATTTTATAACTGAGGTGAGTTTTCAATCCAACGCTTTGCCAAAGCTTAAAGAACTTCGTTTGGCGAATAATAAATTAGAAAAAATAAAGGGCTCGTTAGTTCACCTCAATCAATTAGAGATTTTAGATCTCTATCACAATGAACTCAAAGAGCTGCCTGAGCTCAATCTTAAAAATACTAAGAAGCTTTATATAGCCTATAACTACATTCAAAAACTTCCAGAGAGTCTTTGTTCCGCCCAACAAATTGAAGAGATCAATGTCTCCCATAACGATTTAACTGAAATAAGCTCATGTGCTTTGAGGTCTAAAAAAATCCGGATCTTTGAGGCTTCTCATAATCACATCGAGATCATGCCTGACCTCAGCCCTTCGAGTTCTAATTTAAACTCAATAGATTTTTCATTTAATAAAATTAAGACTCTTCCTGAATGGTTAAAAAATGCAAAAGAACTTTTAGAATTGAACTTCGAATCGAATCAAATTCAAGCATTACCCAGTTTTATCTCTTACTGGCAAAAAATTAAAAAAATAAATTTATCACGCAATAAAATTACTGCTCTCCCTAAAGAGGTCAAATTTTGGAAGCAAATTGAAAGCTTATCTATACATCATAATAAACTGACTCAATTACCTTATGAAGTCGGGGACTGGAGTAAAATGATAAGTCTTGAGATCTTTAATAATTGTATTCGTCAGTTGCCGAGTTCAGTGAGTAATTGGAATCAAATCGAGCAGGTGGATATTTCTTTTAATAATATACACACTTTTCCTAAAGAAATTGGCTCTTGGAGATCATTGAAACAATTAGTAGCCACTGGTAATCCAGTAGAATTGTTACCTAAAAACATACCGCCACGGAGTTTTATTTATTAGTTCGCCTATGGCTTTAGATTGAATTTTCTATGAGTGGCTGGGTAGCCGATTTCTTAAATAAACTTAAAAAGTTTTTGTATAATTTTTTTAGTAAAAATCTTTTGTCATATTGCATAATAAGTCGAGATACATCCCAGGGACTTTGAATAGCAAAAACAATGTAAGTCGTAAGAACAAATAATGGAAAGTTAAATCCTTTTAAATCTTTTGTGACATAAGAGCGGGTCCCCTCTGAATAGGCATTAGGTAATAAACCATTTATAATTTCGCCACGTTGAACAAGTTCTTTATAGATTGGTGTGCCGGGTAAGGGCTGAAAAACATTGAGATAGAAAAAATTAAAATTACATTTAAATATAAACTGACGAGTCAGTTTAATGTCGTCAAGGGTGTCACCTGGATATCCAATTAAAAAAAGCCCATGAACTTTAAGTCCTGCCTTTTTGATGTCTTTAATCGCCTGTGGGATAATATCAATTTCCAAATCTTTTTTCATTCTTTTTAGAGAGCTTATTGAGCCGCTTTCTGGGGCGATAATAAGATATTCCCAGCCTGCTTGTTTCATCAAACTCCAAAGTTCTGGATCACCTCTTTGAACACGGATTCCATTGGGTGTACCAAGTTTGATGTTCAGCTTTAGTGAAATAATCATTTTGCAAAATTCTTTGGCAAATCCAGTATGAAAAGTGAAGTTGTCATCGATAATATTAAACCACTCAACGCCAGAATTATGATGTAAATCCAAAATCCATTTTTTCATGTATTCTAAAGAGTGCGTTCTAATCGGACGCCCATTCAGAAGTGGCGCCGCACAAAATCCACATTTATAAGGGCAACCTCTGGTCAGCCAAATTGGGGCATTTTTTTTTGCACGAGAATTTAAACGGTAACCCTTATCCCAATACCCTTTTAGATTGATAAAGTTATAATCGGGTAGAGAGATGTCATCGATATTTTGTGGAATTTGAACTGGTATATTAAATCCTGATCCATCATTTTTAATCGAGACTAGCCCTGGGACTTGTTCTGGATGTTTAAAGTTATTTTTGACAAAAGTTACGAACTGGTTAAACGAAAAATCAGCCTCACCTTTTAAGACATAGTCCACATCAGGATGGGAGGCTACCGATTCAGTATCAGAGCTGGCATGGGGACCGCCAAAAATGGTTATGACATGAGGTAAGATTTTTTTTGCCGTCCGTATTGCCCTTAAGGCTTCAGGATAAATAATGGACCAGGCAGAAATTCCGATGATATCGGGTTTTATTTCAAGAAGTTTATCTTTGTACCAATCAGAGTCTGCTTTTTGAGAGTTAAGGGCACAGTCTA
>CAYMBT010000029.1:0-17517 GCA_964388755.1 uncultured Pseudobdellovibrionaceae bacterium
CGCAGGCGACTCCAGCGAGGGCAGGAGCCCGAGTTCTCCAAACCAAGGACAAAAGAATCAAAAACAGAATAGAAAAGCCGCGAGGTAAGTTCTGAAAATTAAAGAGTGAGAAAGGTGAATCTTGGTTGAGGCAGATTGAGTATATGGTGCTAAGTGGTTGGAGTTATTGGGGTTTGGGGAGTGGTGCGGGGAGGCATTGTGGGTTTTAAAAAAAATGTAATAAGGAGCTGAAATCATTGACAAAACTTACGCACCATGACACTTTCCGAGGTCATTTATTGCTATGGAGGATGAGATGTACGCCGTAATCCGCACGGGTGGAAAACAATATAAAGTGAAAGCTGGCGATATTATTAGAGTTGAACAACTTGAAAAATCACAGGGTGATGAGTTTAACATGCCAGAAGTTCTTTTTGTGGCCGGAACAACATCTTTTATCGGTGAGCCGACCGTTGCAAAAGCAACAGTGACAGTTGTTGTAACGAATCAAGATAAAGCCAAAAAAATTCTAGTTTTTAAAAAGAAGCGTCGTCAAGGCTATAGCAAAATGCGCGGTCATAGACAGAACTATACAGAGCTTTTTGTTAAAACAATTACTGCTCCTGATGGACAAACTGAGTCTGCAGAAAAAAGAGCACCCAGTGTTGTTAAAACAAAGCCAGTGGCTGAAAAAGTAACTGCCGCTGCTCCAAAGAAAAAAGCAGCTAAAGCGACTAAAGCCAAAAAGAAAGTGGCTAAAAAATCAGCCGCAAAAAAAGTAACTAAAAAGAAAGCCGTAAAAAAGAAAACAACTAAAAAGAAATAAGTTTTAATTGAGGAGTCATCATGGCATCGAAGAAAGCCGCGGGTAGTACCAGAAACGGAAGAGACAGTCAGAGCAAAAGACTAGGTGTAAAGCGCTTTGGTGGAGAGAGTGTAAAAGCTGGAACCATCATCGTTCGTCAAAGAGGAACTGAGTTTCTTATTGGTCAGAATGTAGGAATGGGTCGCGACCATACTCTTTTTGCAAAAGTTGAAGGCAAAGTAAAATTTGAGCGCTACGACAAGCAAAAGTTAAAAGTCAGCGTTTATCCTCTGTCTGCTTAAAGAAAGTTTATTTGTTTTTGTCTGTTTAAAAGCAAATCAACTTCACTTTGAAGAAACATATTTTTGAACAACGAGAAAGGCGAAATAGAATTCGCCTTTTTTATTATGGGCCTCCCATTTTTTTAAGCCCCAGCCGTTAGAGAGTAACAAGTGAAATTCATCGACCGAGTAAAGATACATTTAAATTCTGGCAAAGGTGGGCCTGGCTGTGCCAGTTTCGCAAGTGACCCATTAAAGCCGCGCGGTGGTCCCGATGGCGGTGATGGCGGCCGAGGTGGTCATGTTATTTTTCGCGTGAATACCCATCTTAATACTTTGATGCATCTTCAAGGTAAAAGAGAGCTGTCTGCTAAAAACGGTCAGCCTGGCGGAAGCCAAAATAAAACGGGAGCTAAAGGTGAGGATCTTGTGATTGACGTGCCATCGGGCACTTTAATCAGGTCCGAATCAGGTGATGTGTTATCAGACCTGATCGAAGGAGAATTTCAACTTCTTCAGGGCGGACGTGGTGGTAAAGGGAACTCTCACTTTAGAACCAGTATTAACCAAGCGCCCCTTAAATTTCAGCCCGGCGAACCCGGTAACGAAATCGAAATTACTTTAGAGCTTAAACTCATCGCCGATATTGGCGTGATTGGTTTTCCCAATGCCGGAAAATCAACACTCATTTCAACACTCACATCCGCGCGACCCAAAATTGCGGACTATCCATTTACCACCCTTGTTCCACAACTGGGTGTGGTCATGCTGGATGAAACTTCAACCTTCACAATGGCTGATATTCCAGGCCTCGTAGAGGGAGCCTCTCAAGGTGTAGGACTTGGTCATCAGTTTTTGCGCCATATTGAACGAACTAAGGCCTTTGTTCATATGCTTGATGTGTCTGACTTTTCTGATCGTGACCCTTGGGATGATTATAATAAAATTAATAAAGAACTTGAGAACTATGATGCGACTCTTTCGGATTTGGCTGACTTTGTACCCTTGTCAAAGCGTCAACAGGTGGTTGTGTTTAATAAAATTGATGCCACCAGCGAAGAGCGTGTGGATCATTTTGAAAAAATATTTCGTGACCATGGAATTAACGTGATCAAAATTTCTGCGGTTGCTAACATAAATAAAGATCGTCTTATTAGGGAGCTCAGCTCAATTGTATTTAAGGGCCAAGAGAACTCTTAAAAAAGACAAAAAAATTTCAGGAGAAAAAAACCTATGAACAAAGTGGCACTTTTTGGCGGAACATTTGACCCCATTCATTTGGGTCACACCGCTTGTCTTCAGCATCTTGTTGAAAAAATGGATTTTTCTAAGGTCGTTTTAATTCCGACAAGCCAAAACCCACTCAAGACAGACATCACCCCGGCTCCACAAAAAGATCGACTTAAAATGTTAGAAATTGCGGTGGCCGACTTTAAAGATGAAATTAC
The DNA here is from genome assembly GCA_964388755.1 of uncultured Pseudobdellovibrionaceae bacterium. Taxonomy (GTDB): domain Bacteria; phylum Bdellovibrionota; class Bdellovibrionia; order Bdellovibrionales; family JAGQZY01; genus JAGQZY01. The sequence goes on from CAYMBT010000029.1 coordinate 2,514, forward strand.
TGTGGACGAACATGAAGTGATGAAAGCTTCACCGTCTTACAGCTACGAGACTCTTGAGCGCTACCAAAAATTATATAAGCCAGAAGAGCTTTACCTTGTTATGGGGATGGATACCTTTTCTGAATTCGATCAATGGAAAAATTTTGAAGAGATTTTAAAAATGACCAATCTTTTGGTTGTGAGCCGTCCCCCTTACCGCCGCCCACTGGGGATTGAAGAGCTTCCACAAAATTTACAACCCCATGTTCATAGCTACGATCGAGGTTTTGCCCTTCTTGATACCAATCGAACCATAGAGTTTGTGACCATTAAAACAGAAGATGTTTCTTCTTCGCTCGTGCGAAAAAAACTACGCGCCGGCAAAAGCATTGAGAGCCTGATAAATATTAACGTCGAAAAATACATTAAAGAGAACAATGTTTACCCAACAATGACAGCCGTTAAAGTAGATTTTAAAGAGCTGACTTTTTTTGTGGCCAAGGTTCTTAAAGAAAGAGCCATGAACTGTATGGGATATGATCTTTCTGAGTTGGATAAACTTTACGATTACACATTGGTCGCGTCAGCGGCCAGCACAAAACAGGCTCAGTCTTTGGCCAGCAACATTCGTGATCTTGTTAAAGAAGAGTACGGGATATTTCCTTATGCCATCGAAGGTGTAGAAGAGGGTCGTTGGGTGATTCTTGATTATGGCGCCTTGATTGTTCATATTTTTTACGATTATGTTCGCCACGAGTATCACCTTGAGCAGTTGTGGCAAAAAGGCAATAAGTTAAACTTTAATGGAAATTGAAGTTCGCACTCTTGATTTCAATAAAAACTCTTGGGCTCTGGATGTGATTCGGAGCTTTGAGAAAAAAATCAGTTTTTTTAACTCCGTTTCATTTAAACCACTTAAAAATGAAAAAGATCTTCTAAAAAATACCACAGATAAAGATATTTTTATCATTTGTGATGAGCGAGGAAAGACCTTTTCGTCTGTTCAGTTTTCTCAACAAATGGAGAAATTATTAGAAAGTGGTAAAAGAAAAATTATTTTTTTTGTGGGTGGACCCTTTGGCCTCAGTGATGAGATCAAGGCGAAAGCCCATTTACAAATCAATCTTTCTTCATTTGTATTTAATCAAGAATTGGCCCTGGTCATTCTTTTTGAACAAGTCTTTCGCGCACTGACCATTATTAATAAACACCCCTATCACAACGAATAATTAGGGTTCCATTGGGCGACAATCAGCTGTCATTAAAAAAGGTCAGCGAATTTTTCATTGAATCAACCGATGTCAGCGAAGATCCCGATTTTAAATTCAATAATCATATTCAGCCTTCGAAACCTATAAAGACCACTGTCTTTTTTTAAAGTCTTGGGGGCTGTCGTCGATTTTGCAGAATGAATTTATTATGAAACACCTACTGTCTTACTTGCGATGCTGTGCCAGCTGTGGTCGTAGCCTTGAAATCATGGATTGGTTATGTTGGCGTTGTGAACACACACTTTTTAAAAGAGTGAGTTTTAAAAAACGGCAAATCTCTGATCAAATCTTTCATCACTACCTTATTGATTGGGATCCGGGCGATCTTTGGATCAGCCACCTTGTTCGAAGCCTTAAGGGTGGTGGACCACTTCAAATTTACTCTCATCTCGTGGCCCATTTTGATCTCTCTTTGATCGAGCAGCAGGCCCAAGGCCCTTTGGCCCTCGTTTACCCCTCTCAAAGAAAAAATGACCATGCTTTTGAACTCGCTCGGGCCATTCATCTAAAGACAGCAATCCCCATGGTGCCTCTTTTAAAGGTGGGTCAAAGAAAACAGGCCCTTCTGAGTCGAGAGCAAAGACGCTCAGTGGTCTTTAGAAATACCGATCAAAATCCAAGGTTTGTCATTCTGATGGACGATATAGTGACCACAGGATCAACCGCCATGGCCGCATACAAAGCCTGCAACCAGCCTGAAAAATTCACCGTTTGGAGCCTGTTTTATCGCAAAAGCTTGAGATCAACCCGGCCTTTTGCTATGGTGCGCAAATGACCCCATTGTTTCATCTTTTAGTCTCTCTTTTTTTCTTTCTTCCGAGCAATGTCCATTCCAAAGAAACAAAACCAAAGACACTGGTTCAGTCCATTGGTAAAACCGAAATGATTCTTTTAAAAAGAGTGGATAAGAAGTATCAAAAAGAGCACGGGATTCATTTAAAACTCAAAAAAACGGTAAAAATTGGATTGCTAGGAAGTTCTAGGATTTCTGAAGGCGAGGCCTGGCTCAATCAGGGTCTTATGCGACTTGAAATTCAAAAGCCTGAGGTCTCAAAAATGATTTCAACTTCAAAGTTCTTTTGGATCGAGAATCCTGCGCCAGAAGGTTTTAAAGACATGAAAACCCAAGTGATGAAAGCTGAACTCAATACTGAGCGCGCCAAATCACAGGGTCTCATTCAGCTTTTGACCCAGGGTGGAGTCCTTAAATATTTTCGTGTTTCTGGGGTTCAAAAGGCCAAGGACATGTTGATTTATTTTCTTCAACCCAACAACCAAGCTCTTGAATTTAAACGAGCCCAAATCTTGGTTTCGCCAAAGACAAAAACCATTGAAGAGCTTAAGTACTGGGATCAAATGGATAACGAAACAACCTATTCATTCACATCCTCTGTTTTTAACCAAAAACTAGATCCTAAAAATATTGAATAACCCCCGCCAGCCGATGCAGAAGTTATAACCTACTAAAAGAAAGAGTTTTTAAAACCTTATGGAAAATACAAATCAAAATTCAACTTTAAGCACTCCCAAAAAGCGCATGCATATGATTAGTCTTGGTTGTCCCAAAAATCTTGTGGACAGCGAAATGATGCTCGGTCAACTGATGAAAAACGGCTACGAGATCACTGATGAGGCTGAGTCGGCTGAAACTATAGTGATTAACACCTGTAGTTTCATCGATGAGGCCAAACAAGAGTCTGTGCAAAAAATATTAGAAGCGGCAGAACTTAAAACCAGTGGCAAACTTAAAAACCTGGTTGTGACAGGCTGTTTGGTTCAGCGCTATAAAGATGAGCTTATTAATGAACTGCCAGAGGTCGATGTTTTTATTGGATCAGGTGAGTTTCAAAACATTAATCGTATAATTTCTGAGCCGCAAAATAAAAAAGACTTCTTTCATCTGCCAACCTATCTTCAACAAGATGATACCCCGCGGGTAAACACAGAACCCTTTTACAGAGCCTATCTTAAAATTTCAGAGGGTTGTCTTAAGCGTTGTGCTTTTTGTGCAATTCCAAAAATCCGCGGCAATCTTCAATCCCGAAAAATTCCCTCTATTGTTAACGAAGCTCAATTGCTCGTGGCCGGTGGAGTTAAAGAGATCAATGTGATTTCCCATGATTTTACTGATTATGGTTGGGACTTAAGAAGAAAAGATAAGGGGGCCCTAGAGTCTCCCTACGAACTTCTAAAAGCCCTCTCGGACGTGAAGGGCTTGGATTGGATCAGAGTTTTGTATCTTTACCCTGACGGCATTACCGACGCCATGATTGATCTCATGGCCGAAAGAAAAAACTTAGTGCCCTATTTTGATATGCCATTACAGCATATCAACAATCATATGCTTAAAGTGATGAACCGCCAGATGACTCGCGAAGAAATCACCGCCGTACTGAATAAAATCAGAGCTAAAATTCCAGAGGCTGTGATTCGCACCCAGTTTATAGTGGGTTTTCCGGGTGAGACCGAAGAAATGTTTACTGAGCTTCTGGATTTTATCAGCGATCAAGAGTTTGATCGCGTCGGCTGTTTTACCTATTCTCCCCAAGAGGGGACCTCGGGATTTCTTCTTGAACAAACCGTTGATGAAGAGACCAAACAAAGACGCTTTGACGAACTTATGCAGCTTCAAATGGAGATCAGCAGAGAGAAGCATCGTCAGTATATTGGTCAAAAAGTCGAGGTTGTTGTTGATGGGATCAGTGAAGAAACAGAACTTCTTCTTCAGGGTAGAACCTCAACCCAGGCCCCCCAAATTGATGGAGTTGTATTGATTAATGATGGTGAGGCTCAAGTGGGCGACCGCGTCTGGGTCCAAATCACCGATAGTCATGATTACGATCTCATCGGCCATATCGTTTAAGTAGACTGACTTGGGGATCCGCCCATGGGGCTTAACCCCCTAAAAATATTTTTTGCAGCATTATTGACAAGCAATGTTAGTTTCTTCATTATTGAATACAGGGGAGGAACAACGTGATTAACAGTATGCTTCTTTTATTTGTCTCGACTGCGCTTCTATTTTTCTTAGTAAACGTCATAGTTTAACGCGCCAGGCTTAGTTTTTTTGTTTTCCGTTTGTGAAGGCAAAGAATCCTTGTTTTTTATACCTCTCTGCATTTAGATTCCCGTCAAAGAGTCATATTTATGGATGATATTCTTTTTTATTAATCCTTGGGGGGGTTAGAATGCACAAAATTCTATTTTTATCTTTGCTCGTTTTATCAAACACAGTTTTTGGAAATGAACTGGCACAGCAAGCTGAATCGGCCTTTGCTTTGAGAGATTACAATCCTGCCGGTGTAGAAAAAGTCAAAGAAGCTATTTCACTTTTCGATCAAGCCCTCGCTGTAGAAACCGATCAAAATCTAAAACTCTCTATTACGAATGCTCAAGTGAGCGCTTATTACTTTTTAGGTTCAGCTCTCACTGTTGTTGATGAAAAGAAAGCCGCCCACGAAAAAGCGATGAAGCTTGCTGACAGTGTCATGGACTCAATGGGTGTTAATAGCCAAAAAGCCCATGAACTTTCACAGACTCAAGTGAACGAGCTCATGAACAAACTCAGTGACGAACAAGAAGTTTTAATGACCGAAGCCATGTACTCTAAAGGAATCAGCCTTGCTCAGTGGGGAAGTCTTAACGGAATTGCTTCTTCTATTGGTAAGCTTCCAGAGGTTCTTGGTCTTATGGATCGAATCGAATGGATGGGTTATTCGTCAATTCACGAGTATGGACCATACCGCACTATTGGTCGCATTAATTTTATGCTACCCAAACTTTTTGGTGGCGACCTTGAAAAGTCAGAGGACTTTTTAAAAAGAGCCACCCAAAATACTTTGGCCGAAGGTCAAAAGTACAGTCTCAATGGATTCAATAATGTTTACTTTGCTGAAACACTTTATAAACTCGGTAAAGAAACCCAAGCCAAACGCCTTCTTGAAATTTTCATCAACGCTGATTTTTCAACACTGACTCCAGGAAAAGAACCAGAAAACAGAGAGGCGTTAAGACTCGCCAAAGACCTGTTTGATAACTGGAACTAAAATGCGCACTCTCATTATTATTTTATCGGTCACCTTTGGCTTTCAAGCCAGGGGTGCTGGCCTTACAACTCCTTTTTCAATGGGTTCAACCGCCGTGCTCCCCAAGGGAGTCAGAAATGTTCGGGTGGGTGGAATATCAACCATGGTTGATGGATGGTATAACGATACAGGTGTTACGGCTGGTGTTGCAGAGCCGTTTAATCAGCAACTTTCTTATGGCCGTCTTCTTAAAGCCGAGAGTAATGAAAATTTAAAACTCAACGTTGAGTCTCAACTTCGCAACAAGGGTGTACCACTGGATACAATTGCCGGCACATCCTATGCTGATATAAATACAAGGGCCGTTGTGACTTTGCCAGCCATTGCCTATGGTTTGACTGAGAAATGGACAGTGGCTATTGCGGTTCCAATTGTTTATACCAACCTGTCTGTGGCCACAGGATTTGTGGGCACTCCACAATTACAACAGTTGGTCGATGACTTCTCACAGAAGAGCCAAAAACAAACCGGACTCATAGAAGAAAAACTGACAGATGTTATTGCCACAGAAATTTCAAATAAAGGCTATAAGCCTCTGGCTTCAGAAGAGCAAACTCGCCTTGGGGACGTTGTTCTTGTTGCTAAATTTTTAGCTTTTCAAAATTTGAATTACTCATGGGCGCTCACTAACACTTTTACCTTACCGACCGCCCATGTTCGCGACGTTAATAAAGTTGTGGATCCCACACCCGGTGACGGTCAATTTGATTACGGAATAGCGAGCACCATTGAGGTGCCGATCAATGGACGAATCAGCCTTATTAATCAAACGGGGTATACCATACAGTTTGCCGACACCCGTGAAACCCGTATCCCCATCTCTAAAGAAGAAAGACTTTCAAGGGATGTTGATTATGGTGCCAATCGCGATCTGGGTGACCAAGTGTACTCGTCCTTTGGAGGGACGTTTGCCGTGAACCCGATTTTTGGCATTGGCGGCTCTTACACTCTGGCTTACAAAGAGAGAGATCAGTGGCGAGGTGGGATGGCTTCACCCGAACGTTATGAAGTCTTAGGTGTAGAGACCGAACAGTTTATGCAAGCGGTATTTGCCCAAACAACTTTCTCCACAGTTTCCCTCTTCCAAGCGAAAAAATTTCCTGTGCCTATGATGGCCTCTCTCGGTGTTGGCAAGGTGATTGATGGTCGAAACGTCAGACATAATTCTATTTGGTCCATGGATGTATCTGTCTTTTTTTAGAGGTTTTTTTATCGAAGGATAAATGATTATGAAAAATGAAATGAGAAATCAAAAAATATATCTCACTTTTCTTTTATTAAGTTTAACACTTGTCATTGGTTGTTCTTTTGATGTGAATCCCGCCTATGCTCCCGCTAACCCGCCAGTGGTTGAGAAGACACAGTTTCAAAGTGCTTCTTTAGTGGGTGAATATCAGGTGATAGGTAATCCCACCCTGTTTTTTTGGCCAATAGATCGGCTGGATGAAGCAAGTCAACAGTATGTGCCTTTGAGTTTTGAAGAAAAAGTTCTCTCGCGCATGAGAATCACAAGACTCAGTGAAGAGGTTGAGTTTTACTCGGCACAGATTGAGCCCCTTGAGATAGAACTTAAAAATAAATACGAGGTCGAGCAAAAACAACTTGAAGCCACATTTACCCAATCGCTTTGCTACTCTTATTGTGATCCTGACGACTTTTTATGTGATCCTACCGACAGCACAGTCCTTATGGTGGACGAGTGGATGGTGAGTGATGATCAGGCCGTGCAAGAAACAATTTTAACTTGCCAAGAAAATCAAAATCAAAGAGTGGCCATAAAAAAACTTTGGGACAATGAAAAACAAGAGAAAATAATTCCCATACAACAAAAAGCTGGGGCTTCAGCACTGGCTCTTTTACAAACCATTGGCGATCGAAACTATATTGCAGATCTTTCTCAGTTTTCTTTTAAAGTGGACCCCGACAATAAAAATTTAATCGAGATAGACATAACTTATGCCGGAAGAAGTTTTTCCAACATAAAAAACCAATCTGACTTTTTGATCGAGGTTTTAAATTTTGATTTTAATAATGGTTTTTTAACCATTCAAATGCCCTGGCTCAACTCTCAGGATAACAATGCAATTATAGGTCAAATGACTTTTGATCTAGAGATGGTCTTTTTAAATAAGCTCCTTCGTGTCGATGGAGACTTTAAGACCGAAAGTCTTGAGGGCGAAATAAAAATTGGCCGCTTCTCTTCTAAAGGTCAAATCAAACCTCTTTAGTCTTCGCAAGATCAATATTCGTTTTAGTCGACAGCAAATAAAAGGTCAGTGATTTGTTGTTGTTTGTAGAGTCAATGATGCTATTTAATTTGGTCCTTATCAAACAAGGATCAAAAAAAATTAAATTTTATTACATAGAAAATGTGTAGATGTCTGAATAATTACGACCTTTTTCTTCTGAATCCATTCCGTAGCCCACAAGATAGCGGTCATCAATCGTTAAGCCGATATAATCAGGCTTAAGTGCGATTTCTCGACGGGCGGGTTTATCTAGAAGAGCGACCACCCTAAGAGTTGATGGATTGCTAGCACTCAGGCGTTTTAATAAAAAATTAAGGGTTTTACCGGCATCAATGATCTCTTCAACGATCAGTACGTGTTTGCCAGTGATATTGGTTTCAATGTCTTTTTTAATCTCGACCGCTTGGCCCTTTTTCATGGATTTTAGATAAACATAATCAAGAACAACACTTTTTGATGTGAGGTTGCGTGCAAGATCAGCGGCAAAAAGAAATGAACCCTTAAGGGGTGCAATAAGAACCAATTCTTTACCGTGATAATCAATGTCGATTTCTTTGGCCAAACGAATGACGGCCTCTTTAACTTCTTCTTTAGTAATAAAGGGTGTCATCTTATCTTTGAGTTGTGCCATAGGTGCTCCTCTAGGGGCTGATGTAAAGTTCTTTTTGCGAGAAGCGCAAGTGATGTTGGGCTTCTTTATTGTCTGGGTCTTGGGAGAGAACCTTTTCCCAATACTCTTCGGCAAGATTTGAATTATTGAGTTGGTAGTGAATTTGGGCCAATTTTAAAAGCAGATCAACATGATGGGGATGGCGAACCTCAACAGCCTGCGCTTCTTTAAGGGCGCGGGATAAAAGCTTCATGTTGATTAAAGAATCAATGGCTTTAAGTTTATAACTTAAATTATTTTTAGAGTAGTCAGCGGCTTTATTAAAATTCTCTAACGCCTCTTCAAAACGTTTATAGAGAAAATAAAGGTCGCCCATCTCTTCATGTTTAAGGGCTAACTTTTCATTGATATAGGGCTCAGAGCCTGAGGATTCTTTTTGTTTCATTAAAGCATAAGCTTCTTCAAAAACCCTTTTGCCCTCGCCGTATCGACCAAGATCGTTAAGAATAATGGATAAGCCAATGCTGGCATCTGTAAAGTTAGGATCAATTTCTAAGGCTTTTTTAAAAGAACCTAAAGCTTTTTTAAGTTGTCCTTTTTCAAAAAAAAGACTTCCCGCCATATAATGAACATCAGGATTACGATCATCAATGATCATCAGTTGTTGCAACATGGGCTCAACAATTTTGTAATGACCCTCGTTAAAGTATTCTTTAGCCGCAGAAAAAAGTTCATCAGGATCTTGTCTAGCCATTAAAGCATCCTTTGGGCTCTTTGCGCTTCTTTACTACTGGGTAATTCGCTAATCAGCTTTCGTAAGATTGTATTTCTTTTATTTTCATCACCCAATTTTTCAGCCGATAGTCCGGCTCTTAAGTAGGCATGGGCTCTTTGATTGTGAGATGAAAATTCGCGTAAATACTTTTCGTAACGGGAAAGAGCATATTGCCACGCCTTAGTTCGATAATAAAAATCAGCAATATAAATTTCTTTGAGCGCTAGCTTATCAATCACTTCAAGCCTTTTTTCTGCGGCCTTAGTTGCATAAGGGGATTGTGGATAGTCCCGCAGTAAAACATCAAACTCTTTGATTGCTAGAGGCGCTATAGAAAGATCACGGTCTTCTGTGTCGGGCAGTTGATTGTAAATGCTGAGACCAATTTGATAGGTGACGTAGTCAATTTTTTCGTGTCGAGGATGAAGCTCTTTAAAAAGTTGGTAAGCGCCCTGAGCTTCGATAAAGGCTTCTTTTTTAAATTGAATCTCTGCAATTTGTAATTCAGAAGCGATGGCAAAGCGACTGTAAGGAAATCGATTTTTCACATCACGGTACTGGGCGAGAGACTCTTCATAACGCTCGTCTTTTTCAAGCTCTTGTGCCAGACCAAAAGAACCTTCTGCCGTGGACGTGTTAAATCGATCGTAAGAAACACAGTTGGTTATTAAAAAAGTAAGTAAAATAAGATATTTAGTCATCACAAGACCCATAGTATTGTCAGTTCAATATTCTTGTCAAATCCTTGTTGTTGAAGGGGTTTTAAAACACGATAAAAGTGAAAAAAAGACAGCTGACTGATCACGCCCATTGAACGGCTTGTGGGTATAAAAATCGGCCCCTCAAAATAAAAGAACCTAACTCTTTAGGTGGGATAAGTTTTTTGGGTAAAAACTAAAAAAGAGCAATTTCATAAGACTTGCCATGGGAATCGAGATTATCATGCCAACAATTCCAAGAACTTGTGCGCCCAGGATGATCACCAAAATAACAGTCACCGGGTGAAGGTTTACTATTTTTGCAACCACCATGGGAATAATGACAATAGCATCCAGCAAATGGGCAGTTAAATAAACAATGGTCAGCGCTAATACACTTAAACCTAAGGACTCAAAAAGAAGGCTTGGGTTCACAAAAATGATAATAAATGCCGGTACCGCTCCAAAAATGGGGCCGATATATGGGATAAGGTTTGTTAATGAGGCAAAAAGCGCCAAGAGTGCTGCATAGGGAAACCCAATAATTAACAACCCGACCCATGTCACAAGTCCTACGATCAAAGCTTCTGCTAGGCGTGCGCGAATAAAAGCTCCGATCTGCTCGTTCATATCAAAGAAAAGTTTAATAGTTCGTTCAAAGTATTTGTTGGGTGTGAGTTCTAAAATGTTTTGTTTAATCCTAAAACCATCCCTCAGCATAAAAAAAGCCAGAAAAGGAGTTAGAAAAAAGATAGTCAGTGAATCAGAGACAAGGCCAGGTAATCGTGCGGAGTACTCGCTGGTTTGATCGATCATCCAGTCTCGAATGCGGTCACGAAAAAGTGGAGCGTCAAAATGAAGAATTTTTTGTAAACTGGCTTCAAGCCGTGACATGAGTTTAAGGACTCCCTCTTGAAGCTCTGGCAATTCCTTTTCTAATAATGTCAGCTGTTCTAGAACAAGAGGTATAAATAAAGTAATGGCGCCAACGACTATCATTGCATTGAGGGTATAGATCACAAAAATAGAAAAGCTTCGGTTAAATCCCCGGCGCTCACACCAATTGATCAGTGGGGCAAGGCTATAAAAAACCACAAACGCAAGAACCAAAGACACCAGAAGGTTATTGATAAACAATAAAAGAAAGAGAACAAAAATAAAAAGGCTCGTTAAAAAAAGAAACTTTAAATTTTCATGATGTAAAAAATGTTTCACTACTTTTACTTTCTGTTGCGCTTTTAAAGGGTTGAAGTTCTGCAGCCAGTTGGCTCATCTTTTCTGTGGTTTGGCGTAAGCGTTTGCCAAGAATTTCTGAAAGTCGCAAACAAATTTTATTACCAGTAGCCGGGTTTCTTTGCATCACTTGAAGAAGGTCAGGTTTAAAAAATCCAATCAAGGTTGTTTTTTGTGTGGCTATGGCGCTGGCTGAGCGATAACTGGGTTCTTCGACAAGTGAGAGCTCACCAAAAAAATCACCCTTATTCAGACGGGTGATAAAAATATCAGGTGAAGGGGAATCTTGTGCCTCAAGTTTTAGGTCTTTTAAAATAATATCGATGGATCCATCGAAAATAAGATAAAGGCCCACACCCAGTTCGCCTTGTTTGAAAATAGTCTCTCCGGCTTGAAAATGTCGAAGATGGACAATTTGCTTAAGAAAACGGACTTCATTGACATTAAGATCTTGGAACAAAAAAGACTTGTGCAGAAAGCTGTGTAAATCACCCTCGCGACGATTTTTGGTGAGTATATTTTCCCAAAGAATTTGCATCATCAAATATCTCCCCGAGCCACAATAAGGGCCGAACGCGGAATCCAGCCCTGAGCACCTGATGGTGTTTTAATTTGTGCCCAATTTTCATGAAATTTTTCAACAAAAAGAATCTGCCCCTCGGTCAGTTCAGTCAATGTGGGTGAGTCTTCAGAAGGGGACACATAGGACATTTGGTTTTTAAAAGCCACAGTGGCCACAATTTTTAAACTTTTAATATAGGTTGTAGATGCCAATATCGCTGAAAATAAAAAAACAGGGATAAGAATATAAAATCGTACTGGCCACTGTAGAAATGGCTTTTTTTTCTGCGCTCCCCAATCAATGGCCATCCAACTTAAAAATATAAAAGTGATAAAACAAAGACCCATCCACAAATGAAAAGAGATCCTATTGAGAGAGTTAAAAAGCGTAACTATAAACGAGGGCGAAGATGTTTGCGGAAACAATTTGGCTTCCACAAATTCTATGGCGGCACTGGCCGGCTTAAAGCGCGGTGCAATGAAAAGTGCTTTTCTCCAAAAGCCAAGAGCAAAACCGACGCGACCCGTTTGGTACTCTGAAAGACCAAGATTAAACAAAAGATGGGGGTTATTGGGATGATCTTTAAGAAGCATTTCAAATACTTTTTGGGCCTCGCTGAATCTTTTAGCCTGGTATGCCTTTAGTCCGTCTGAAAACTGTGGGTTGAGAACTTCAGAAGCACTTGATGGTGTCATCTCTGTCGAGCTTTCAACGGGTAAACTTTCCGGAGGGGGCATATCGGTATCTGCGAAAGTCATTAGGCCCATAAAACACAGCAAAAGGGAAAAAGTCTTAAACATTAAAATCATGGGGCTCCATCAATGGGAATATTATTGCCTGAGTCGACATTGTACCTAAAAAAATTGAGATGACAAAATTATTTGCCGCAGAGGACCTAAGTGGCAACAATGGGGCGCCCAACGTCATCTTGCTCATCCAACCAATAAAATGGAATTAACATCTAAGGTCAAAAATCCGTGATTCAGTGGTGGGGCCATAGATTTAAGTCATGGGGTGCCTTTCTTGGACGGGACAAACATTAATTCTCATGCTAAAAATATTAAAAAAGAGGTTCGTTATGCCATCAAACGCAAAAGCTATTTCAACAAAAACCCAGTCACTTCTTAAGCAATTGCTGAAGTCACAAATTGAACCATTAAAAAAGATCAATGGGGTTAAACCTCCTCAAAAAAAAGCAGCCATAAAGTATCCAGCTTTGATGAATGAGTTTAATCAGGTTCGAGGGCGCAATCTTTTTTATAACTATGTGGGAAGTGGTAGAGGTAATGGCTCTTATGTTGAGCTGCTCGATGGAAGCGTAAAGATTGATTTTATCAACGGCATTGGCGTTCATATTTTTGGTCACAGTCACCCACTCATTATGAAAGCAAGTCTTGAGGGCAGTCTTTCTGACATCCTCATGCAGGGTCATTTACAAATGAACCAAGAATATCTGAACATTTCTAAAAAGGCCGTTTCTATGGCTAAAGGTTCGCGTCTTAAACATGCTTGGATATGTCCATCGGGATCCATGGCCAATGAAAACTCTCTGAAAATTGCACGGCAAAAAAATTCCCCGGCCAGAATGATTCTTGCTATGAAAGACTCATTTGCTGGCCGAACTACGATGATGGCCGAAGTCACTGATAACCCTAAATACAAAGAAGGTTTACCAACGTACAATGAAGTTTTAAGAATTCCATTTTATGACAAAAAAGATCCTCATAGTACGGCTAAAAGTTTAGAGATTCTTAAAAAACACATCGCCGAACACCCCAAAGACATTAGTAGTTTTTATTTTGAACCCATGCTGGGTGAGGGTGGTTATAAGGTCGCCCCTCGCGAATATTTTATTCCTCTTTTTGAAGAGTGTCGCAAACACGGTATCGCCATTTGGGCCGATGAAGTTCAGACCTTCTTAAGAACTGGTCAGCCCTATGCCTTTCAGACCCTTGGTTTTGCAGACTATATTGATATTTGTGCCATCGCTAAAACAGCCCAATGTGGGATGACTCTTTTTACCGAAGAGTACAATCCAAAACCGGGTTTAATTGCTGGAACTTTTGCAAGTTCAACTCCGGCACTGGCTTCGGGCTTTGCCATTTTAGAAGAGATGGAAAAGAAAAAATATTTTGGTTCTAAAGGTAAAATCGCCGCTATTCATAAAGAGTTTATGACTGAACTTAAAAATTTATGTAAAGGTTCTTGTAAGGGCTTGCTTGAAGATCCTGAAGGACTCGGCCTCATGATTGCCGTGACACCTTTCCCCAATCAAAATGAAAAGATCAGCCGACTCATTATGGTGATGTTTGAAAAAGGGTTAATTGCCTTCACGTGCGGCAAGGGGCCGATCAGACTTCGATTTTTACTTCCGGCCATCGTCAGCAAAAAAGAAATAAAGAGTGCCATAAAAATTTTGGAAGAATCCATTCTGGAAGTTCATAACAGCTGATGGAATTTATTGAAGCCTGTAAGAAATTAATATCAATTGATAGCACGCCCACCAGTGGAACTCTCGAAGCGTGTCACTTTTTAAAAGACCTTGGCGAATCACTAGGATTCAAAGTCAAAATCGAAGAAGAGATCCAGCGCGGAATCGGCGAAGCCAACATCATTTGTTATCCAGGTGATGAATCATCTCGGGTTCATTTGATGTTACAAACCCATCTTGATACCGTCGACCCAGGGTCTTTTGCTCTTTGGACAAAAAACGGTCAAAATCCATTTGGATCATCGATTCACAATGGTCATTTCTTTGGCCTTGGCGCGGCCGATACAAAGCTGGATTTTCTTTGTAAACTCTACGGGGCTCAACCCTTTGTTGGTCAAAAGCTCAAAAGAAATTTTGCAGTGGTTGGTACATACGGCGAAGAGTATAATATGGGTGGAGCTATCCGATTGATACGTCACAAAACCCTTCTCGCTGACCGAGTCCTAGTGAGTGAACCTACAAATTTCGATTTAATTTATTCTGGAAAGGGTTTAGCGAATATCGAAATCACAATTCCATTTAGTAAAGAAGAAATGGAATCCCGGCAGCGTCATGATATGGGCGAAGGCCAGAGCACCCAAAGTAAATTATTTAAAGGTAAGGCGACCCATTCTTCTCAGCCTCATTTAGGGATCAACGCCATCGAGAATCTTTTCAATTATCTTGAACAACTTCCCGATCATCTTTTGGTCTTAGAAATGGATGGTGGAACAAACTATAACACCATTCCGGTTCACGCTCTTTTAGAGTTTGATTTGGTGAATTTGCAAGGATCAACCATTAATCGTAAAGTTTTAGAGATCTATAAAAAAGTAAAAGAACTTAAAAAAGAGTTCGATCAAATTTTAGATCCTAAGTTTGACCCACCAATGACAACACTCAACATTGGAATGATCCGCACCTATTCGGATCATTTAAAAATTATGGGATGTGTGAGATGGCCGGAAGCCATTAAAGAATCAGTTTATTTAGGGTGGATGGATGAGCTTAAAAGTTTTTGTGATAAAGTGGGGGCCGTCTTTAATATCCGCGATCACAAAAAGCCATTTTT
>CAYMBT010000029.1:17527-17821 GCA_964388755.1 uncultured Pseudobdellovibrionaceae bacterium
GAGTCTGCTTTTGCCAAAGAATGTTTTACAGTGATAAGTCAGGCCCATCCCGAGTCAAAAATGGCAACCCAGCCTGTGACCAACGAAGCCAATGTTTTTCATAAATTGGGACTAGAGACTCTTGTCTTTGGACCAGGCCTTCGAGAAGGAAACTCACAAACACCAACTGAATCAATCAGTATTGATAATCTTCACAAAGCGATTAAAATTTATCAAGGCATTATCAAAAAAGTTTGCGATTGATTGAATCAAGGGAGTAGTTATGAAAACGAAAGAACCCATAGTTTTTAAAGG
>CAYMBT010000030.1:0-3965 GCA_964388755.1 uncultured Pseudobdellovibrionaceae bacterium
CGTGTCGAGCTTCTATGGTATCGACACAGTTCCCGTCAATGGGATCTCTGAACTTCAGGTCATGCGAGGGGCTGGGGCCTCACTGACAAATCCCGAGGCCATAGGCGGTACTCTTAATCTTATTACGGTGAATCCTTTAGATAGCACTAACCGCGCATCCACCTCTTTGTCTGTTGATGATTCTTTTTTTGGTAAAGCGCAAAATCACAGTCTTCTTTACACAATGACAGGTGAAAGCAAAAAATGGGGAGTCTCTGCTGGTGGTCAGTACACAGATTCTCAACCTTGGGATGAAGATAGAAATAACGTGTCCGAATCGCCCCAGCGAGAAAATTTCAGTGGGCTTTTAAAAACCCGCTTTCTTCTGGGAAAACGAAATGACATTTCAATTCGTCTTGGAAAATCCAATCTTGAAATTTTAGGGGGTTATTTTAGACCTCAAAAACCCGATCAAGTCAGACCACTGGCCGCCCAAGAGAATGACTTCATCGACGGTAATGTTGAAAAAACTTATATTGGCTTACCGGCCACTATCACTGACTGGATTAAAATTGATCGAACCGAAGTTGCCAGCCACGGTAAACACATCTTAAACCCCGATCTCACTTTAAAATGGCAAATGGGCCATGCTCGGCAAAAACAAGATTCTATTTACCAACACGGTTTTGATTACAATAATATCGATCATCTTTTTGTGAGCGACACCCATCTCAACTGGGTTCCAAGTGCTAGCCACTATTTTAAGTTTGGACTTTTTTTAAAAGATCAAAGGCTAAGATCAGCATCGGCCAATCTTTTTGAACGCTATCCACAGGATGATCCTTTAGATATTCCAAAAGACAGTTTTAATTTTCGCTCTGAGGCGGCTTACGCCCAGTACAGTTACTCCCCATCAGAAACCTTTGAATTTGATTTTGCTTTAAGGGCCGATCAAATCTCAATGGAATGGCTTGAACTCAGCAATCAGATCAATCAATCGGTTTTTGCTCCACGCTTTCAAGCGTTGCATAATATCACCGAGCATCTTTCACAACGCCTGAGTTACGGTCTTGGTTATCGCGCACCTTTGACTTTTTTTGAATCCCAACATGGCAACAACGAAGCCGGTTATCGGGTAGATATTACCGATTTAGAGAAAGCCAACTCTTTAGTTTATTCTGTCAGCTTCAATACACCTGATTATTACTTCACCAGCGGACTTCATTATACCCGTTTAGAAAACATGGCCTATGGTTTAGAGTCTTTTAATCAACCGGTTCGTTATCAAAATAGCCACGAAGCCTACGAAATTTGGGTCAGCGATTTTCTAGCAGGCCTTAAAATTACTCCTGATTGGTTGATCGAAGCCAGTGCTGAATTTTTTAGCTACGAGGCGGGATATAAACTTAAACTTCCAACAGCGGCCATAGAAAAAAGATTTCAACTGCGTTCGACCTATGAAAAAGGCACATGGAGCCAGCTGACGACCATCACGTTAACAGGCTCAAGGGATTTGGCCAGTTATGGTTCTTACTCGCGTCACTACCTTAATCGTAATCAAGCTCTTGAACCTTTACTCGATCCCACATTGACTCTTAAAAAACAGAAAGCTCCTACTTTTGCTGTGGTTGATACCTCTTTCACAAAAAGTTTTGGCCCTTGGGCTTTAAGCTTTGCAGTCAATAATCTTTTTGACTTTACCCAAGCTCGTACGGGCGACACTCCTTCCAACTGGCACTGGCATTTTAATCACGCCCATTTTGACGGACTTCAAACATGGGGGCCCAATATCGGGCGCCAGTACCAACTCAATCTTGCTCGGGATTTTTGACACGCCATTCACCGGATGTTTCTGACAGTTCAGAAAATACTGACCTCGACAAAATCAAATTCGATATCATTTTTGATGGAATACCTCATACAGGGGCAACTTGTTTAATAAATTTCTTTTGGAAGTTGAACTTGAAAAAGGGTATATTCAACCAAATTTCATCCATGTCTTAATGAAAGACAGGATCTAAAGGGGTAAAAAATGAGTTTCGTTAAGCGGATCTTTTTCTTTATGTTAGTGAACATTCTGGTCATGACATCTGTCACAATTCTTACAGGTGTGATTTGCACTTTTCTTTACGGCTCACCAGTTCCTCCTCAAGGTTCACTGATTCCACTGATTTTAATGGCAGGCCTTTTTGGTATGGGTGGCTCTATCATTTCACTTTTAATTTCAAAGTGGATGGCTAAAAAAATGATGGGGGTTCAAATTATTGACCTCAACTCTAAAGACCACCAAGAGCGTGAAATCGTCGAGATGGTCCATAGTCTTTCTCGCAAAGCCCGTCTGCCAAAAATGCCAGAGGTTGGTATTTACCAAAGCCCCGAGATGAATGCCTTTGCCACGGGTCCATCAAAATCCAATTCGCTTGTTGCTGTTTCTTCGGGTCTTGTGCGCTCACTCAATCGCGGAGAGTTTGAGGCCGTGATTGGTCATGAAGTAGCCCATATCGCTAATGGTGACATGGTGACTCTGACTTTAATTCAAGGGGTGATCAATACTTTTGTCATCTTCTTCTCTCGTATTGTTGCCAACGTTATTGCTTCACAATTTGAAAAAAATCGTGAAATCATTCAGTTTGTTGTCGTGATCGTGGCACAAATTGCATTTAGTATTTTAGGCTCAATGGTCGTAGCTTACTTCTCGCGCACCAGAGAATATCGTGCGGATAAAGGTGGAGCTCGCTACTCCAGTCCCGACAATATGATATCTGCCCTAAGAGCCCTTTCTCGACAAAGCATTCAACCGGCTAAAGATGATCAACTGGCTGCTTTTAAAATTTCGGGCACATCTAATATTGCGGCCCTTTTTAGAACCCATCCCCCTTTAGAAGATCGTATTGCTCGATTGCAAAAAGGATATTAGCATCTGCATTAAGTGATACCGATTACCAATCGCCAAAAGGGCCTCATCTGTGTTTTTTCGACGGCCCTTTGTTGGTCCTTTCTTGCTCTTTTTCTAAAATTTGCACTTAAATACACCGACTCTTACACCATCGTTTGGTATCGAATGGCGGTGCCGTTTTTAATTCTTTTTATTTGGTACTTTGTTAAAAACGAGAAAAAAAATTTAAAAGTCTTAATGATTCCACCGGGCGCACTGCTTGTGGCAGCCCTTGCTTTAGCCTTTAACTATCTTGGTTTTATGCAAGGGGTGCATTACACATCTCCTGCCAATGCCCAGGTTTTTATACAAATGGGCCCCCTGCTTTTAGCGGCCTCGGGAATTTTTATCTTTAAAGAAAAACTAAACCCTATTCAAAAGCTTGGTTTTTTATTTTGTATTTTTGGTTTTAGTTTTTTTTATTGGGATCGAATGCAAATGGGTTCAATCAACAATGTTGGTTTTTATTGGGGCATGTTTTGGATCATTAGTGCTGCCATCACTTGGGCGGTGTTTGCCACTCTACAAAAAAAACTTCTTTTTATCTGGAAGAGCTCGCAAATTAATATTTATATTTACCTTGTGGCGACCCTCCTTTATTTACCTTTTGTGAACTGGGGTGATCTTCTTAATTTTTCTATTCCAGTCCATTTACTGATGGTTTTTCTTGGTTTTAATACTTTGATTGCCTATGGATGTTTGTCCATTGCACTTAAATATTTACCAGCGACCCAGGTCAGTCCTATCATTACCCTGAACCCCCTGTTTACCCTATTTTTGATCTCGCTGATGGAGTGGATGAACTGGACCTTTATTCCGGCTGACCCCATTGGATTAAAAGGTTATATTGGAGCTGTAGCTGCAATATTTGGAGTTGTTTTAGTCATAGCCGTTAAAAGGCAGCAAAAAATTTAAAAACTTTTTTAAAAAGGTAAAAATTATTTTGCGTCCATGTCTTGTTTTTTTTAGCACCATTTTATTCTTTCAGTCTCTTTGGGCCAATAGTCCCGAGGTGTCGGCTCAAGCTGACTGTCTCTGTCGAATAGAACCG
>CAYMBT010000030.1:3975-17426 GCA_964388755.1 uncultured Pseudobdellovibrionaceae bacterium
ACACTTCGCAGCAATCCTATTTGGATCATCCCTTATCCCGGTGAAATGGGTCGGAGTAGAAGTCTTTTAATCACGGCCCCTCCCCGCAGTCAGCTTTATACCTTAGATACACAAAACATGATGACTGACTCTTCAACGGGTCAGAGAATGGGCTGGTTTGAAATTAGAAACGGACGGGAGAGTCGATATTTTTCTATTTTGATCGATCGCGACGGACGCTTAAGAGAAAAAAATTTGCTGGATTTTAATCCACGACAAAAGAGTCAAGAATTTGCCAACTGGCAAGAAGCTAAACGACTTGAAGATCTTCTGTTTATTAATGGAATTCGTAGAAATAGAGATGAAAGATCCTTTGGAGATTGGCTTTTACGAAGCACTGACTCTTTTTTGTCACTTTCAGAAGGGCTGAGCAGCACTGATCGTTCATTGTCTGATGTAGTTAGGCGTTATGATGAGGACAATTTATTTCCAAACGTAACAGCAGCTAGGGACTTTCAAATGCGACACCGCTCGCTTTTTACAAACTGTATGGCCCAAGAAAGACTCTGCGGCACGGCCGCTCTGGGCGAAATTCCACTGAGTGAGAGTCTTAATGAAAATGCAAAAAATCTTTGGAACACTTTTTATCAACAACGTCTTACACTTTTGTCTGCTCGAACGGATGGCAATTTATTAAGACTTTGCGACGATATCAATACAGCCTCTGAGACTCCTCAAAGCCCAGTGATTGATTCTGAGGCGTCAGACCAAACACCGCCCCAAGAATCTGAACTATGATG
Organism: uncultured Pseudobdellovibrionaceae bacterium; assembly: GCA_964388755.1. Lineage (GTDB taxonomy): Bacteria > Bdellovibrionota > Bdellovibrionia > Bdellovibrionales > JAGQZY01 > JAGQZY01. The sequence continues at coordinate 4,755 of CAYMBT010000030.1, forward strand.
AACATTGTCATTGAACTTTGACCCTCTCACTTTTTAGGGTCAGAATAACAATGTGATATCAACTCTTATTTTTTTCTTTCTTATCCCCGTCAATGCGCAAACACTTTCGGCCCCAAGTGATGTGAAAATCTATCGTAATGCTGTTGATGATTTAGGATCTGCAAAAAAGATAAGTTGCAAATTGCTCGGAGAATTAAAAAATAAAAAAAACTTCGTACTCTCTGAACTTGCATTGATTAAATGGGCTGAAGCTTGCGATAAAAATACTTCTTGGGATAAGCTTTTTAATCAATATCGATCCACAATCTTTGAGAAAACTTTTATTTTGGCTTGGTTTGAATCCTTGCAGTCTCAAAAAAAATGGACTTTAGCTTTCAAGGTTTATCAAAATCATAAAAAAATTCTTAAACTTCATAAAAAAGAATTCGAAGAGTTTGCTTTGGCAACACTTCGATCAAGCTTAAACTTAAAAGATAAAAATCAACTGCGAAAAGAGCTCTATAAAAAGTCTCCTCGCTTTCTTCCCCGCCCAGGTCTTGATGATTATTTAAAAGTGGCTAAAGATTTTCGCGATGATCGTCAGTTTGAAAAAGCTCTGACTTATTATAAGCTTCTCATCAACAATCAAAAATTATCCGATCAAAAGCGCTGGCAAGCCTATCGTGGGGCGCGTATCACTTACAAACTTGAGCGTTGGACAAGAATGGAGAAGTACATCAAGGCCACCTCTCAGTGGGCTAACTTTCTGAGAAGCCGTTATAAAAAAACTCAATCCCACACAAAAATGCATCATGACGCTAATATTGAGTACATCAGAACTTTATGGACCGAACGTGGTCAAAACTTAGCCCTTAAAGAACTTAAACGCTTAGAAGCCGAGCTCAGTGGGCGTTACAGCTTGCAACTTGTCTATTGGCTTTACGGTCGCATGGCTGAAGAGAATAGAGATTATAAGCAGGCGGTGGATTATTTAAAAAAAGCAAGCCTTGAGAAAAAAATCGGTCACGAAGACTGGCAAAGAGTCCTTTGGTCACTGGCCTGGAACCAACGGCGCATTGAAAAATTCAAAGACTCAGAAGATACAATGGATCAACTTCTTAAAGATCCAGAACTCACAGCCTTTGCAAAAGCCAAATACCTTTACTGGAAAGCCGAAAATGAGTGGTCGCAAAATAATATAAAACAAGCTCAGTCGGCCTTTAAAGATGTTATAGATTTTGACATTCATGGCTACTACGGCGCTCTTGCCTATCGAAAATTAGAACTTCCCCTACCAAAAGTAAAACCATACCAAGAGAGCCGAGAGCTATCTCTTTTAAATGAAAATGATCAAAAGCTTCTTTTGGCACTGGGCGAAGCCCAAGAGTTTGAGATTGCAGAAGAACTTGTCCGCTTGAAAGTTAAAACCACAAAAAGCTGGCAAGAAAAAGACTGGGCCCAGTACCTGCTTCTTTTGCAAAAAGCGGGGGCTTATAAAGCTTCGTTTTTTAAGTACCATACTCTTTCACCCAAGACTCAGGTTTATATATTAAAAGAGTACCCCAGTATTCTTTTTCCACAGCCCTTTCCAGAGATCGTTCGTTCTGCTGAACAGCAGACTCAAGTTTCAGCATCCCTTGTTTATTCAATAATGAAACAAGAATCAGGTTTTGATGTACGCGCCAGAAGCCACGCCGATGCTTTTGGACTTTTGCAACTGATCCCTCAGGTGGCTATCAAAGCCGCAGAGAGAATGCCTAAAGTTAACTACAAAAAACCCCAAGATTTATTTAACCCTGAAGTGATTATCCCCTTAGGGGCCAGTAATCTTCAACATCTCTTTGAAAGATTTAATAGCCACTTTATTCTTTCGGTGGCAGCTTATAATGCCTCTGAGCAAGCGGTTAGAGGTTGGGTTGACACAAGGTACTCTACTGATCCGGTCACATTTATTGAAGACATCCCCTATGAAGAAACAAAAGGTTACATTAAACTGGTGATGAGAAATTACATTGCCTATAATCGAATCTACTACAGCGAAGGGGATCTTTCGTTTCCGGAATCCTGTTTAGCAAGCTTAAACGAATTCAGAACCGCACTTTAAGATGTACACATTCGACCCGACCAAAATCGAGGTCACGAAAAGTCTTTGTACCAATATTAGACACAATCCGCTGAAACAATGACGATAGGTTTAAAGTATTTAAGCTAGCGAAACTTATGCTTTTTTAATTAAGTTTACCTCATAAAGGACCGATATTTGGTTATGGTTTTACGCATCTTTTTAGCTTCGGCGACATTCTTACTTTTACTTGCTGTTTTTATCAATAAACCCATTTCTACGATCCCTAAGCAAATCGCATCGAGTCTTGGGTCAAACAAAAAAAGTAATTTCAATGACCCCACAGAAACCTTTAATCAAAAAATCCAAAGAGAACTTTTACCCTCTAAAAATGGTTCTTTAGAATCTGCACCTAAAAATGATTCGGTCATCATGAATGACCCCGCTCTTCATAAAGCGTGGGGTCTACATAAATCAAACGCACTTGATGCTTGGCAATTAACTACCGGCAGTCGTGATATTATTGTTGCCATTGTTGATACAGGTATTGATCTTACCCATCCGGATCTTAAAAATAATCTTTGGGTCAACCCCGGTGAATCTGGCATAGACTCTATGGGAAGAAATAAAGCCACCAACGGTGTAGATGATGATCAAAACGGATTTATTGATGATGTCCATGGTTGGAATTTTGTTCATGGCAATAACCATGTGGTTGATAAGCACGGCCATGGAACACATATTGCCGGGATCATTGGAGCCGAAGGTGGAAACAACTTTGGAATCACTGGTGTGGCTCCAAAAGTCAGTCTGATGGTTCTTAAATATTTTGATCCTAAATCACAATCCGATAATCTTGTGAACACCATTAAAGCTTTTGATTATGCGGTAAAGATGAACGCCCATGTGATCAATTATTCTGGTGGAGGTACATCTTACAGTCGCCCTGAATTTGAAGCCATAAAAAAAGCCGAACAAAAAGGTATACTTTTTGTCGCGGCTGCTGGTAACGAGCAATCCAATTCTGACTTTAACAAATACTATCCGGCTGACTATGAACTTGATAATATCATTTCAGTCACAGCCATTGATCCTCCCTTAAGGGTTTTATCCTCCAGCAACTACGGAGTTAAAACTGTGCACATCGCAGCCCCCGGAGAAAACATTTACTCGACCTGGCCAGGCGGTGGGTTTCAGGTTCAAACCGGGACTTCACAAGCTACGGCCTTTGTCAGTGGAGTTGCCGCACTACTGATGGCTCACAATCGGGACTTTGATGCCAAGGCTGTCAAAAAATACATCTTAAGAACAGGTGATAATTTGGATTGGTTAAAATCTAAAACTAAAACTTCAAAGAAGCTTAACGTTTATAGGTCGCTCACCATGCTTGATCAAGGGGTCGGCGTATCCGGTGTTGTTGCAGGTAATACTTCAAACTCTGAAGCCAATGAATTTAATACGACCACTGAAAGAAAAAACAAGAACACGAATCTTAAAAAATTTGGACAATCGCTTTTGAAAGCCATTGAAGAAGAAAAGCAAACTAACAAAAATAAATAAACTGAATAAATCAATACTAAATACTAAATACTAAATACTAAATACTAAATACTAAATACTAAATACTAAAACTTCCACCCTCCTATTTATAATTCAATAAATAAATCAAAAAAAATTAAATATTGATAATCTTATATGTCTGAAAAAAATGGGCAGGTTAAAATCGTAAACATTTTTTTGACTGCTATTTATTATTTTTCAAATTAAAAGTTTGATATTCAAAGAAGTTTTGAACCTGTTCAATCACTTCTTCAGCGTTCATTATAAATGTATGGCCGCGTGGCACAACGATCATTGACTTCATTTCTGCAAGCTTTGCGCTTTCAACTGAAACTTTACCGTCGTTGGGCCCACTAAAAAGGTAAGAAAACCAAGGGTCACTGCTCACGTTACCTGTGATGATACCAATATCAAAAGGGATGGGTGCTAATTGGTTGGGTAAACTTTGTGGATCTGTACCTAATTGCGAGCCTGCAGGACCATGATACCACTTAAACCATTGATCGTTTTTAAAGGCATCCACGATCTCGCTACCGTGATTGGGAGGAGAGAGCATCACTATGGCTTTAATTTTTGAGACATCAAGTTTGGGGTGAGTTTTTTGAAAAAAATGTCGCACTAAAATACCACCCATAGAGTGGGTTACAAAATAAATATGGGTGGCATTTATTTTATCACAATCGCGAAGAGCTTCACCCACAACAGAGCTTAGGTTTTCAATAGGTAGAGTGGTTGAGGGATAGGATTTTACGATCACAGTAAAACCGTAGCGACCTAAAACTTTGGACATCGAATTCATGGAACCTGGTCCACGAGCTAAGCCATGAAGAGCAATTACACATTTTTTTACAGATTGTAGATGACTCAGACGTTCGGGTTTAGCATAGGTCTGTAAAGACAAAAAAAGTGGAATCAGTAAAAATAATAAGATCTTAAACATCGGTATTCATTACCGATTCAAAGAGCAAAACTCAAACCCTATTTTAGAAAAATTAACTGTGTTTGAAAAACCAAGTGAGTATGGGGCCTATTTGCCAAGAGATCAGATTAGCGGTCACTGAAATAAAAAAAGCTTGGCTGAGCTTGAGTTTCAAAAAATGACGATAGAGAAACCCTTCTACTATTATTGCAAAAGCTTCGGCACAAAGTATATTTGCAAGATAGCTCTGCGGTAACCCCATCCATCCAAAAAAAACCCAAGGGTGAGTCAGCGAATTCATAAAGCTCACAAAAAACAAAAGTTTTTCGGGTTTATTAAACTTTCTTAGGTATACAACAACAAAGAGAGCTTCTATAAAGTTGGATTGAAGAAATGTGTAAAAATAGTCCATTATAGACTCATACGTATTAAACCGCGCCAAGCTATAAGTGAATTTATAATCATAAGCCCGAGTAAGCCAAGATTAGAATAAATCCCTTCTCGAACTGACTCTTTAAAATAGAGAGAAAAAGTTTCAGCATCGGACAGAAAACTATGGAGGATTAAACCTATGGGAGTCAAAAACAATGCCCCAGGATTAAATGGTACGGGTTGAGATGTTACAGGAATTATGTATCCCGAAAAATAGGAAAGGCTCACCATGGAGGTGAGCCAAACCAAAATCAATAGAATATTTTTTTTAATTACTGACACTGATTCGTTTCTTGATCGATAGGCTTAAATTTAAAGGCATCACCCAGCCAGTCTCCAGGCTCCATATCTCCTCTTTCGACAACATTAAAGTTACAGCGAAAGCCGCGGACATCTGTATTAACAACATAATACATGGAATCAGAATAATCGTCCTCGAAATTGCCATCTTTCATTTTTAGTTCGCCGCCTGAGCAATTGATCGACAACATCCAACCCTTACTGAATAAAGTAAGACTTCTTTCGTTAGCTAGAAATTTTATTTTATCTGCTTGGCTCATCATTCCTAATGCTACAGTGGATGGAGCGGGTAAGGTTTTGGCAAATTGAGCAGCCTCTTTTCCATAAATACTAAGAAATGGTTTATCCCAACCCATATTTGCAGGTTTAACTCCAGAAGGGTCTACACCTAAAACTTCTAAGTAGGCTGACCCACCATCATTAGCCACTACAGAAAAAGAAAATAATAACGTTAATAAAATAATTACTGATTTCATGTAAGCCTCCTCAGGCGTTTTTTTTGCTTCTACCAAGCCCAACCGAGGCTTACAATAAAGTTAATAATATTTGGGGAATTTGAATATTTTACTTTGAAACAAGGTTAGTCGCCGACCTAAGATTCACTTAAAAATCTATTTAATTTTACCTGACCTTGATGCCAAGAGCTGTCTTCTTGGCACCTCTTTCAAAGGATTCTTGTTTTGACAATTTGAGGGGATGGGGGACCGCACATAAAGCTTAAGAACCCCAGGGCTTTACGTCTAGGGATTTGAGGCCAATATCAAAAGTTGGCCTTTTTGGATTTGGTTTGATCTTAAATTATTTAATTTTTTAATTTTAGAAATCGTCATACCAAATTTTCTGGCAATTTTTGTAAGATTATCACCACTGCGAATTCGATATTGAGTCGGAACAGTCGTTGAAGCTTTACTCGATTGACTTGCAAAAAGTCTCAAACGCTGACCTTTAAAGATTTTTGATCCCTTCATATTATTAAAAGTCTTTAAAGTGCTCAAAGAAATTTTATAGCGTGAAGCGATCATGCTTAAGTTCTCTCCAGCTTTCACTCTATGGTATCGAGCCACACGAGATGTGGTGGCAGACTTGCCTTTGACTTTTAAACTTTGGCCCACATAAATATTATTGTTTGCAAGTCCATTGAGGCTTTTAAGGCGAGAAACTGATGTTCCATAGCGTCGAGCAATTAAACCGAGATTTTGACCTTTTTGCACGCGATGAATTTTAATCCCCGATCGGCTGGCGATTCTGCGGGTTTGAATTTTAAGACCTTCCATTTTATGAACCGATAAAGCATCGAAGTTTGTTAATAAAAGATCAGATTTTTCTTTTTTAACCCAAAGACGATAACTTTGTTTAAATGGCGGTGTGACATCTTTAATCAAATGGGGATTTAAGGTTTTAAGTTCATCAAGTTCAATACCGGTGACTTCAGAAATCTTAGCTAAGCTCACAGAAGTGGGTGTTTTGACCAAGCGAATGGATGGCAAAATGTATTCAGGCTGTTCTACAAATTTATATTGATCCAGATTTTGACCAATATGAAGCATGGCTAAAAATTGTGGAATATACTCTCGGGTATCATAGGGTAACAAATAACGACTGGTGAGATTCCAGTAATTGGTTGAACCACCTCGCCTCATAGCACTACGGACTCGCCCAGGACCCGCATTATAAGCGGCCATAGCCAGTGGCCATGTCTTTTTTTGTCGGTAAAGCTCTTTTAAGTAACGAATGGCGGCCAATGTCGATCGAATGATATCAAGTCTCTCATCCACATAATTATTAATTTTAAGGCCATATTCACGACCGGTTGGCGCCATAAACTGCCAAGGTCCCGTGGCACCGACTCGAGAAACAGCTTCGGTGACAAAACCACTTTCTAAAATACCAAGATAATATAGATCAGGGGGCAGTCCATGGGTGACAAAAAGATCTTGGATCACTTCTTTATACTTTGCTCCACGATTTAAAAATCTTTGAAATCTTTCGCGATCTTTAACGCTGTAGTATTCAATCCATTTTTTAACCTTTGGATGGTCGGCTCGAGTTGGTATTGTGTAAGTATACTCTTTTTGTGTCATTATTGGCGCTTGTTCAATCACAGTGCCTTCAGGTCCACTGTCACCATTCTTAAGGCGATCCATGGCTCGTTGCTGAGCTAAAGAAAGGGAAAGATCAATGGAATCTTCAAGCTCAGCTTCTTTTTCAGTGTAAACATCAACAGTTGTCGGACGAACACTGGCGCACGAAATGATAAACAGCGATAAAAATAATAGGCCCCATTTTTGATTCATTTCATCCCCCACAAGTTGAAATTATCGACGGTATAAAAAAGTAGCCATGGCTACTGAGGAAAGTGCAGCACCTAAACCCACCAAATTTTTTGCATTAGGGGTAAAAAAGCCGACTAAGATAAAAGCTGTGCCCAGAAAAAGTAAGAGGGCTGCGATGAGTTTTAAAATTGCAAAAGCTCTCGGAATGGATTCTTTGGTTTTTTTTGTATCCACTGCCGTAGCAAATTGAAAAGTCAGACGAGATAAACTTTGTTTTCTCATGATCTCTGCAATGTCGTCTTCTTTATCGATATCAAGCATTTTTGTATAATGATGAACAGCAAAAGGCAAAGCGCCACAACGTTGGCAGTAATTTATAAAGTCGTGATGAGCTGTTTGATCATGATAGTTAACCACAACTTGCTTCCAGCGACGATCCAACTGTTTAAGCTCGCCCACAGAAAGATGGTCAATCCCACCGATTTGATCATGACTAGCTTGTTGATAAATTCGATCTTTGACTTTTGAGACCACAACTCCACAAGAAAAGCACTCGTCTTTTTTAACAACAAGCTCTTTACCACAGGCTGGGCAATTGTGATATGACTGACCGAAGTCAGTTTCGAATTCCAATTGATACTCATCCATGAAATATCCCTATTTACTGCAACTTTTAAAAATTCAAGCTAGATCATAGCATAGCTTTTTTGTAGGATGAAGCCATGAGATCTTTTTTAAAATACTACTCTCTTCCAATTGTATCAGGATTTTTAATCGGCACAAGCTATATCCCCTTTCCTCCATGGGCATTGTTTTTTGCCATGATCCCTCTTTGGCACTTCTGGAGCAAAGAAGACAGCTTTAAAAAAATCTTTATCTCTGGTTGGCTCACACAATTTATTTTAAATGCCATTGGCTTTCACTGGATTGCCTACACTACAGTCGAATTTGGACGTTTGCCCTGGCCCGTGGGTGGACTTGTGCTTGTTCTCTTTTGTGCATTGGCTCACCTTTACTACCCCATAGCAGGAGTGTTGTGGAAGTGGCTGGTGAAGAGGTTTGATTTATCCCAAAAAATCTCGATTCTGCTGATTCCTTTTGTTTTCTTGCTGATTGAAAGAGTTTATCCCTTTATTTTTTACTGGCACTTTGGTTACCCTTGGCTTTGGGCTAGTTTCCCCGGTGTGCAGCTCAGTGATTGGATTGGTTTTTTTGGACTCAATCTTATCAGTTTGATCATCAATAGCCTTATTCTTCTTTTTGTGGTCCATCGCAAAAAAGGTGAATGGATGAATCGCTATTTGGGCTATTCAATTTTACTTTTTATTGCGATCAATGGACTAGGCGCCCTGAATCTTCGACAAATCCCACCGGCTGATCAAAAAATGAAAATCTTAGTAGTTCAAGGTAATATTGGAAATCTAGAAAAAATTCAAGCTGAAGCCGGCGGAACTTACAAACAACAGATTGTGGATACATTTCTCAGGCTCACAGAGGAAAAGCTGATTGAAAAGGGCCCTGTCGACCTCATCATTTGGCCTGAGACGGCTTTTCCAGAAATGTTTATTGACGGACGAAGTGGCTACCATCGTTATCGACTCAATAATTTTCTCAAAAAATATAATACCCCACTACTGACTGGTGTTTATTATTTCAAAGTTAAAGAAGATAAAATGTTTAATAGCCTGATGCTTCTCAAAGATGACCAAGTTCTTGGGGGATACCAAAAAACCCATCTTCTGGCTTTTGGCGAATATCTGCCGTTTGGCGAAATGTTTCCAAAACTTAAAGCTATGCTCCCCATGGTCTCTGATTTTGGCCGAGGCGGGGGCCCATCCATTCTTTCTTTAGGAGATATTAAATTTGGAGCCCAAATTTGTTACGAGGGTCTTTTTGATGAGTTTTCTACTGAGTTGCAAAATAAAGGGGCGCAAATTTTTGTCAACGTCACCAATGACTCTTGGTTTGGCTACCCTTTTGAACCTTATCAACATATGTATATGACTCTGGCTCGCGCCATCGAAAATCGACGACCGCTGGTTCGAGTCACAAATACCGGGATATCCACCGCCATTCTACATGATGGAAAATTGCTTGATTTTTCAGCACACAATCAAGAGTGGGCCGATGTTTACGAGATTCCTTTTCACTCTGCACCACCCAAAACATTTTATGTTAATATTTCTGACAAATGGCCTTTGATTTTGTTATTTATGATTGGCCTACTGATCCTTGGAGACCGCATTGCAAGAACTCGCAAACATTGATTGGGATAAAACTCTCTCTCACCTTATAGAATTCGCCACATCTTCTGAGGGTAAAGATCTTCTTAAAAAAACCCTTCCACTTTCTAAAGTTGAAGAAGCTTTAAAAAGTTTTAAAATTATTTCTGAAGCCCAAGGGATTTTGCTCAAAGGTCAAAGACCCTATATGGAAAGCCTTGATCTTTATCACTCTTGGTACCATCGGCTTGAAAAGAATGCGGTCCTTAAAACTTTAGAGCTCAAAGATGTTCGATTCTTTTTACTGGAAGTGGATCATCTTAAAGAGACTTTAAAACCTCTATCCGGACCATGGATTGATACTATTAAGCCTAAACTCATGTCGGCCGAAGAACCTTTATCTGGGATTGATCAGCTGATGACCCCCCAAGGGGATATCCGTACTGATGCTTCTGAAACTTTATTTAAACTTCATCAAGAAAAAAAACAGATCGCCCATAAAGTTCAACACACCCTCGATGAACTGGTTAAGGGTCATGATCACGATCCCCATCTGCAGGACAAATATGTCACCAATCGCGAAGGCCGCTGGGTCATCCCGGTAAAAAGTGGAATGCGCCATGAACTTGAGGGCATCATCCATGGCATGAGCACTTCTAAACAAACTGTTTTTATGGAACCCCAAGAGATTGTTCCGCTGAATAATCGTATTAAACAGCTAGAAGTTGATATCGAAAAAGAAATAGCAAAACTTCTTAAAGACATCTCTGATTATCTATTTTCATTGACTCGGGATTTTGCTCGCTCAAAAAACATTATGGTCGAAACCGATTGTTATTTGGCTAAAGCTCAGTTTGCCAATGTCACTTCCGCCCACCCTATTGATTTTAATAATGATGAAATTTTACTTGAGGATCTTAAACACCCGATCATGGTTCTTAACGGCGAGAACGTGATACCCAATAGTTTAAAGCTCACTCAAAAAGAAAAAATACTGATTCTCTCTGGCCCCAACGCTGGTGGAAAGACCGTACTGCTAAAAGCTTTTGGATTAGCCGCCCATATGGCTCGCTGTGGTCTTTTGATTTGCGCAAGTCCAAACTCTTATCTGCCCTTTTTTGATGATATTTTTGTGGCCGTGGGCGATACCCAAAGTGTAGATCAAAACTTAAGTACTTTTGCAGGACATTTAAAAGTTCTTGATCATGCCTGCCACACCCAAGGTAATGGATCACTTATATTGATCGATGAAATTTGTGGATCCACTGATCCTGATGAAGGTGCGGCCCTGGCTAGGGGCTTCATTCATCACTATGCTGAGCAAGGATCTTTTGCACTTATAACCTCTCACCTTGGCCCCCTTAAATCCGGCTGGGATAAAGAGTCGCAAATTGTGAACGGTTCAATGAATTATGATACCGAATCTGGGCGAGCCACCTACGAATTTATCCGCGGTATCCCTGGCCGTTCTCTGGCTTTTGCTACTGCTAAAAAGATTGGAATTCTAGAAAGTGTCTATAACCGTGCTAAAATATTTTTAAGCCCAGCAGGACAAAAAAGAATTCAATCCCTAGATGAAATTGAAAAAATAAAAGAAGAGATCTCTACACTTAAAAAAAGTTTGAAGTCAGAGGTTTTAGCGGCACAAAAAAAACAAGATGAAATCAATAAACTGATTGATCAGTTTAATCGCGAAAAAGAGGGGCGACTTAAAAAAGAAATCAACGAGTCCCTAGAGAAAATAAAAGAAGAGCTTAAAAAAGGCGAAGTTAAAAACCTTTTTGAATCCCACGAAAAACGCCAACAAATCTCTGCCGACTTTCCAGAGGTGATTAAATACACTCAACCTAACATCAATGGGAGTGTTGAAAAGAAATACGAAACTCTGCAAAGCTTTTACAAAGCCTTCCCACCAGGAAGTGTTGTGTTTGTGAGCAGTCTTAACCAAGACGGTATTATTCAAGGAGCACCCAATAACAAAGGCGAACTTCCTGTGCTTTCGGGGTCGATGCGCCTTTTTGTCGATTGGCAGCTTTTAAAACCACCTAAAAAGACGCAAAATCCTTTAAAAATTAAAAACAATCAAAAAAGCACAGAGATTGTTTATGATTTAAAAAAGGATGAAATTGATTTGCGTGGCCTCACTTTAAACGACGCCATAGAAAAACTAGAGGTCACATTAGACAATGCCCAAGCCAATCAAATGGAAAGAGTTAAAATTATCCATGGTCATGGTTCAGACACTTTAAAAAAAGCAGTCCGTGGCCATCTTTCTCGCAGTGTTTATGTCAGTCGCTGGATGGCCTCTGGCCCTAACGATGGTGGCGATGGCGTGACCATGGCTTTTTTAATGGGTGATTAAAACCAACTGGGATTTGTTTTTTTAATAGCCAAAGAGTTTTTTAAACGAGAGCCGATGATTGAAAAACGACCGGCCGCCATTCCAAATACAATAGATAAAGAAATCACTAAGGCCTGTATGAATGCCGAAACCACAAAGCCTTCTTCATCAGCAAAGTTTTGCTGAAATCTAAAACTGTTAAAAGCTAACATCCCAGGAACAAGAGCTAGAATACTAGGAACAGAATACACTTGGCTGGGTTGTCTAAAAAAACGGCTTAAATTATAGCTACTCAGTCCAATCACAAAAGATGCAAAAAAAGTGGCCAAAGTATGAAATGTAGATTGCGAAGAGAAATGAAAAATCAAAAGACCCGAAAGCGAACAAAAAAGTATCCCTACTAGCGATTTAGGATGAGCTTTAAACCGAATACTAAAACCAATAATCACTAAAAGAGACGAAAGCAATTGAATCAAAAAATGGGGTTTAAGGTTTGAGCTTTTATCAATAGAAAGAAACACATCAAAATTAAGAGAAGAAAAAATTTCTCGTACAAAGTAAAACGCAAGGGCCATTGCTAAAAA
>CAYMBT010000031.1:0-12687 GCA_964388755.1 uncultured Pseudobdellovibrionaceae bacterium
TGATGCCATCACTAAAGTCTCGCGAATTTTATCTTTGGACAGCTCATCTTTAACCGATGGCTCATCATTACAATATCTTTTCCAACGACTCACCCAGTGATTCAGATTTTGATTTTTTTGCACAATAAAGGACCATCGTTCAACCAATAGGTCGATCGCTTTACTGTTCAGCGATTCAAACGAAACAGGCTTCATTTGTGGATGATCAATCTCTAGATCAAAAACAGTGCGAGACTTACTGGCAAAAAACTGTCCCTTGTCTTCATCGAATATAATTTCTTCACTGACCTTAATTTTATCTTTGAGAGTCTCTAAAATGAGATCTTTAGAGACACCCGAGGCTAAGCGAACTAAGGTTTCAGCTTTTCCCGGGAGATCCATCCCATCCAAAGCAATAAAAAATTCACTTTTTTTAACCAAAGAACTATCATCAAGAATTACACCTCGGCCGCCGACCATCACAGCCCTTTGACTTTGACCACGACGACGGCACAAACGATCCCATTGAGTTATAATCAGTAAACGACTAAGAAGAATGTCGCTCTCTTCAACTATTGATTTATTTTTAATCATGGCTTCAAGTTGCTCAGCCGTCTCTAAGACCTGTTGTAGTTTTCGACCACCACTTTTTGACCCACGCTTTTTTTGATTCAGCAAAATATCCAGTCTGGCAGAAATATCACACTCACTGGACCCAAAAAGATTTTCATTATTCTCAATAAAATCTTGCTCTTGCAGAATGGCTGCAGCTAAAGAAATTTCATGGGCCCCACCACTGGCTTCTGCCTCAACTAAAAGAGCCCCAAAGCGTGGGTCGACCGGATATTTTAAAAGCTTTCTTCCATAATCAGTCAGTTGTTGATCTTTGGACAGAGCTTGAAGTCCTTTTAAAAATTCAACGGATCTTCTTAAAAGTTCATCAGGTGGTTTGGAGAGCCAAGCAAAATGACTAAAATCAGAAACCCCTAAATGAGACAGAAAAAGCAACGCCTGGGCGAGATCCACCCTTTGACAATCGGGAACCATGTCTTCGTCAAAAGATTGCTCTTCAAAAGTTGTCCATAAACGATGGCAAATCCCTGGCTTTTGCCTGGCGGCGCGCCCTGCCCTTTGCCGAGCATTAAAAAGGGCAATAGGTTTTAGGCTTAATCGAGAGAATCCACTTTTAAGGTCAATGGACAAAACCCGCGAAAGACCAGAGTCGATCACATAATTAACCCCTGACACCGTCACAGAAGCCTCAGCCACATTTGTTGCTAGGATTATTCTTTGTTGGCTTTGCTGAGATGACAGCACAAAACTTTGATCTTTAATATTCATTGAGCCATGAAGCTCTAAAATCATCAGATCGGTTTTTAATGTTTCAAGATGGTTTTTTACTTTTTTGATCTCCCCCACCCCAGGCAAAAAAACAAGAATGTTATCACTGGTTAATTTTAAACCTTCTATCACTGCATTTGAAACTTTTTGGATCAATTTTGAATCTGTGATGAGACTCATCGAACTTGATGAGTGTTTCACTTCTAATGGATAAACTTCACCCGCGACCTCAACAATTTGACTTTCGGGCATAAATTTTTGCAACTGCTTAAGATCTAATGTGGCTGACATTATAAGAACTTTTATTTCGCGCCCCATCTCTTGCAGTTCTTTGATCATTCCAAGAATTAAATCTTGATTGAGATTTCGCTCATGAAATTCGTCGATGACGACAAGTTCAAAATCATTAATTTCGGGATCATCGATGAGTCGTCTTAAAAAAAGAGCATCGGTCATATAGATCAATCTTGTCGTTGAGTTAAAGCAAGAATCCCTGCGAACTTGATAACCCACTTGCTGACCTAATACCCACAAACGCTCTTGGGCCACAAATTGACTAGCAGAAACAGCAGCCATCCTGCGAGGTTCAAGGACAGCAATTTTGCCTTTTATAACATCAAGCAGTTCTGCCGGTAGACGAGTGGTCTTACCCGATCCAGGACTGGCCGTCAGAATAACTTGTTTCTGATGAGAAAGGATTTTCTTGATTTCTTGTAAAAATGAATCAATGGGAAGTTTATTCATTATAAAAATAGGTAAGGAGTTACGTGGTTTAACATTTTGATATTGTAAATAGTACAACATTTTATAATCAATACACACTTGATCAATTGCATCGTTCTTTCGTCTCTTTTTTGCGAATTTGGCCCAATGAAAATCCTTATCACTCTCATTCTAACAGCATTTTACATAAACCCAAGCTTTGCCAGCTATCCGCTCCACGACTATGAACTGGTGGTTGTTGAAAGTTTACCAGAGTCCTTGAGTTTATCTATGAGCTTAGGACAAATTGCAGAAGCCAAAGATCAATCAAGAATTCAAGGTTATAAAAATAAACTTTACTCGGTTCTGACTAAAAATATAACCCCACTTCTGAACAGTGCAAACTTTGCTAAAAATTACTCACTCTATGATTTAGCAACTCAAATTCCGTTACAAAAAATCATTAACGAAATGACCACTGGCACCGATCCTTTGGAAGGCTTAAGACCCAGTGCTGATTTTATGGTTTTGATTTTACCAAAGTTGACGGCCAGTCAGTCACAAACCCGTTTAAAAAAATGGGGTCATTTTTATTCAAAATCAAAAGCGGCTGTGATTGATACGACTCCTGATATTTACGGTAATCTGAATCATGACGATCTGATTAATACACGAATTCTTAAAGCCATAGAATTTGCTTATCAACGCAACTATCAAGAGCTTGAATCCAATCAAGCTTTCTTTGTAGGCGCCTTATTGCATATTCATATTGCAGGCCCTAACAGCCAAATCAAATTGCAAATTGTTGGTGGCTTACCAACAGATCAAGCCTATGACTTTGATCAAAAAGAAAAAGAAGCCCATTTTAGGAAAATCAAAACCCCTAAAACCCCACGCTTTAAACTTTTATCCAATGACTATCCCGGCACAATTATAGAGCTGGTCTATAATAAGTCATCCGATCGCCCTGCCATGCTTAAACTCACCTTTGGAAGTTTAGGGATCAATGACTGGCAGCTCAGAGATGGTCCTTCTCAATTTAAGGATCTTTATCTTGGGACCGACAGCTTTGGTGTGACGAGCCTTATGAAGAGATTTAATGTTCCCAATCTTTACGGGGATATATTAGACCTCAGCGGTTATGGGTTTATTGATGCGGGCCTTGCCTCAACTTACGACATCCAAATTAATATTCACGAAGTTGAAATCGATCTGACTCGTGTTGAAATATCTGAAATGCGAGTCACAGCCGAATTACCGGTCAAAGAGTTCTTATGGCTGATTGAACCCGGACTTCGATTGCCCACATTTGAACTTCTATCGCTCAATGAAAAATTTAGAGTGGCCGGCAATGATGCACTTGCACCTTACAGAGATCAAATTCAAACAGTTCTCAACGATGGTCCGTTAAATATTCTTAACAATCCAAAAATTCAAAAAACCATTCTTGAAACTTTACTTGGAATCTATGAAGTGCGCTCTGGGGGGCTCCATTGAAAATCTTTTTATTTCTCTTCTTTTTTTTAATGACCTCACAAGCACTGTCTAATCATTCTGAGGCCGAAAAACATTATTGGGAGATCTTTGAAAGACAAGAACTTCTTCACAGAAACTATCGTGAGCGCTATCTGGACTTAACCGATATTAATAAAAAGGATGCCCTTCAATCCTGGTTCCGACTTTTTTTAAAAGAACCCAAAAACCAAGATGTATATAACTATGTTTCTGCCCAAACCCGACAATTTATTTTAGGAGAGGACTATAAAAAGTTAATCTATTACTATAGCGTCACCGGCCAAATCCAACAGGCTGCTCAAACTCTGGGACTCTATCTTATCAGTACCCATACTCTAATTGATCATTTTATCCATGATCCTCAGGCCTTTCATTGGAACCCCCGCCTGAGCCAATCCTTTAAAAAGAGTCATGAACCACTTGATATTAACATCGTTAAAAGAATTGAAAAATGCTTTAGAGACCAAATGCAAACTCATAAGATAGAAAGAGGTTTTGATGTTCGTCACTCAATTCCCATGATCAACACTCTTCATCTTTGTCTTGATAACGAATCGTGGCCCAACAGTCTCACCAGTAAACTGATTACCCTTTTTGAAAGTAGAAATTATTATGGTGCCCCCTTCCCCATCTCCTTTGCCGGAGCCGTGGGTGGTAATGAAATCAAACTTTTAACCGAACTACCAATACAAAACTATGACATCCTCAACCTGGGTGAACAGCTTCATTTGATCACCCACGCTTTAGCACCCGTTATTGATAAACCCTATTCAAAACTGACAGTATCAGACTTTAAAGAGCTCATGCCCTCAGAAACAGATGCTTTAACTGCTGTCTTCACAGCACAAGAGGGATTTCAAAATACAATTGATCACGAATCTTTATTTGATGTTGAATTGACGACTCTGGGTCCTGTGAGTGATCGTGAACTTGGTCTATATGGCGAGATGCTTCAAAGCATCCGCGATGCTGAGCAATCTGTTTTTATCGATATTTTTTGGATGGGTGGATCAATAGGGATGAATCTAGCCAAAGAACTGATGAAAAAAGTGATCGAAGATCCTCACTTCAGTGTTTTTATAATAACCGATACACAAAATAAATTTCAGTATGGCACTGAACTTGATATGGTTTTTAGATACATGAGAGCTTTTTCTGAAAAGTTCACGGATAAAAATTTTTATATCACTTCAGCACAAATCAATCTTAAGCGCACGGCCTTGCCAGAATTTATTGATCTACTGGTCACCAATAAAGTGGTGAATGATCTTCATAGTAATAAAAATATAAAATCATTTTTAGAGGATGATGGGTTTAACTTACTGGCAAAATCGGATCACACAAAAGTGATGGTCGTTGACGGAAAACTTCCAGAAAAAGCAAAAGCCTATGTCGGCTCTAAAAATTGGACAGATTCATCGGGCGGAGCTAATTTTGATGAAGTCGCAGAGATCAAAGGACCGGCGGCGGCACTTATTCTTAATTCTTTTTATTATGATGTCTTTGAGGCCTTTATTCTAGATCTTGACCCAAGGCTTGGCGGATCAATGGTTAAAAATCATATTCTTTCAAACTTTCCAGGTGAGTACGATAATTTATCCAGCCGAAGAAAGGCTGTACAAAAACTTTTAACCCCCATTGATTTAATTTATCGTTCAAGCCAAGAGAATTTTAAAGTTCCCTATTTTGAGATCGGACAAAGTGTGGTCGCACCCACACAAAATAATATTTATGGGACCGAAATGTCGGCCATCGAACAAAATATCCAAGTGATCCTTGGTGCAAAAAAACAGATTATTATTGACGATCAGTTTCTTTATGATCCCAGTATTGTTGAAGCTTTGAAGTTTGCTCGTGTCCATAACAAAGTTGATATTTTTATTATGCTTGAGTCACTTTTACCCCATGTTCCTGGCGACAAGACAGCGGCCCACATTCCCAATAACCTTTTTATCCCAGAACTGACAGATCTTGGGATTGAGGTTAAATGGCAACTGACTCCATCCAAACTTTTACATTCCATTTTAGAAGATCATTATAAACACCCCAAACAAACTATTGGAGCCACATTTCATTTAAAATCGATCACAACCGATGGTGTTCTTGCTCAGAACACTCAATCTTGTGAGAGTGACAATCCAAAAGTGGATGACTCTTTTATCCCGGTTCTTATCACTGGCTCTGCCAATAAAGATGTGATGACTATGAGTGGTGGTTTTAGAGAATATCAAGTGGCTGTGTTTGATAAAAAAGCAGTCTCCGAGCACGATTGTGTCTTTTGGAAGCGTTGGCACGATCCAGATTCCAGTATTACAACTGATGGACTTGATTTTGTACTGCCTCAACAAGCAGAGCAGTTAGGGATTAAGGATCAAAAAGAATTTTTAAACTTTTTAAGGCAGCTTGTTTTTGCCCCTTATAACTTCACTAAAGATTTTTTTTAAAAGTTAAACTTCTTAGAATTTGACTACTGAACTTGTAAAATCTCGTACTCAGAATTTTTTTGATTTATTTTTAAACTAATCACATCACCACAGACTTTGGTCATCAATGCTTTTCCGATGGGTGATTCAGGCGTTAACACTAATATCGTCTGATTCTGTGAGGTTATTTTTGTACCCCCTGCCGCTGGTAGTATAAAAAAGTATTTTTTCTCGCCAGTGTCTTGTTCAACCTCAAGAAGGGCCGTGAGGTTAATGGGTGTATTTTCATCATAATCTCTCAGCCTTAAACGTTTAAGCAGTAATATGGATTGTTTTAATTCTTCGGATCTTTTGGCTTGTGCCCCAGCCAGATATGAGGCCTCAAGCCCCCGTGTATCGTATTTGTTTTCGGCCTTAGATTCATCACCGGTGGCCGCTTCTCTCGCCTCGTGAGCTGTATGAACTAAAAGGGATAAATTCTCTTCAAGTTGATGGACTAAAGACTCTAGGATTTCATTTTTATTCATAATTAAAATGGCCTTAGTGAAAAAGTTTTTTTTAAGCCTCATCATCTTTACGGTATCAAAAAACAACGTCAAGTGCTCAAGCATCCAATTTTTAATATGATCAACTTTTCTCAATGTGAGACTAAAAAGTAAGCTTTAATTTGGCTAAGATTTTGCTTCATATAGTTAAGTATGGTTTGTCTCAAAAAGACTTTTCTTTTTTTACTTTTTCTCACTCAGCTTCTGATTTTACCAGCCTGTGGTAAAGAGGACTTGCAAGCCACTCATTCATCCCATAACCCGTACCTCAATCCTCAACTTCTTGAATTTAGTTTTCCAGAGAACGAATTTATTGCCTTAGAACCTGAACCCATGAGCCTTGGTCTCAGCGACGATGCTAACGTGACTATTACCCACACCATCAATCCCACTCAGGGAACAGCTCCTTACGAAATGACGCTTTTTAGAGTTATTAAAAATAACAACTTAGTTTTACCACCCACTTTTCTTTCTTGGGAGGATTTAACTGTTATTACTGACATCAACACCCCTCAATATGGGGCTTATCTCATCACTTTCAAAATTACTGATAGCCACGGCAAGGTCGCCTACTGGTCCACAGAAATGAACTTTAGCCCCATCGAATAAATATTCTTAACAGAAACGACTCGCTTTTTACTTTCTCATTAGAGCAATCCGTAGGGTGAAAAAATCTAGGATAGAGTGAAAAACAAAAGGGTCCCGTTAAGCCCAAGCATGATAAGAGCTGGCACTGACTTTAATAGTGGGTCTTTAACCTTTATATGCATAGTAACAGCACCCAGCATAAGAAAGCCTACAATTCCAGCGGCCACGGGCACAATACTGGGTTGAAAAATTCCGATAAGAAGTGCAATGGCTGAGCCCACTTTTAAGAAGCCAACCAGTAAATAGACCCAACTGGGTAATCCATAGGCTTGAAATTCATCTTTAAGAGTCCGAGCAGAACCACCACGATAAGCTGTGGCCTTTTTATTACGAAGTAACCAAACGTTTAACAAACCAAGAGCAACGATAACTTGTACTGAAATAAGAACTGAATTCATTTAATAACTTCTCCTCATGATGCCGATTTAAAAATGATTACTATCTCTTTTAAGCCATTCCGTGATTAGATCAAAGAATGTTTAGTCCCTTTGAGATCGCGATCATTTTCTCTAGCATATCTTTTATCAGTTACGGATCAAGTTGTTTGTTCAGCCAAAAAATGAAAGTCGAATTTCAACGTTACCAGTTGCCATCAATGAGAATCCTAACAGGTTCTTTACAAATTCTTGCAAGTCTTGCTCTACTTTTTGGTTTTAAATACCCATTCATGGCTTTGTTGGGCGCTCTTTTACTGAGCCTTATGATGTTTTTTGCAATGATCGTTCGTATAAGAATTAAAGACCCCTATTGGGCCATGATTCCAGCTTTTGTCTATATGGTACTTAATCTTTACATTATTACTAAGACGCTAAAACCCTTTCTAGAGGCCATATCCGCCTTAAGAGCTTAATAAAGACCTTTCTTTGAATATCCCATCGATCATTTTGACAGACGATATCATGTAATGAGAAACTCCCGCTTATGTCTATAGATGATCAACCTAAAAATGCAGTTCTGGTTGCTTTGCAACTCCCTAAAACATCGACCCAAGATATTGAGGACTCTCTCACTGAGCTCACCCGACTTGTAACAACTTTAGGCTACAACACTGTTGGTCGATTGATTCAAAAAAGAAGCTCAGAAAAACTAATGACTGTTCTGGGTGATGGTAAGCTTAAAGAGTTGGCCGAATGGACGGGTGGTAGCGGAGTGATTGCCTCGGCCGTTCAACGAAAGCTGACTAAAGCCGCTGTCAAAAGACAGGTTATCAAAGACGAAATTGATGAAGAAGATGATTCGGATGAAGATGAAGACGAGCTCTCTGATCATAAAAAAGGTTCTGCTGACATTGTTATTGTGGATGCTGAGTTATCACCTTCACAAATTCGTAACTTAGAAAATGCCACCGGCGTTCCTGTACTTGATCGTACGGGTGTTATTATCGAAATTTTTTCTCGCCATGCCCGAACCCGTGTGGCCAGCCTTCAGGTAGAGATTGCCCGTTTAGCTTATCTAGCCCCACGAATCCGCGAAACCGGTGGCGAGGACCGACAAGTGGGTGGTGGCGGCAAGGGTCTCGGAGAAAGTCGTCTAGAGCTGGATAAACGTAAAATCAGAGACCGAATTAAAGAGCTTAGAGAAGAATTAGATTCAATCAGCCATCAGCAAGACACTCGGCGACTTCGCCGAGAAAATGAACTTTGCGTCGCTCTTGTGGGCTACACCAATGCCGGCAAGTCATCACTCATGCGAGCGATGACGGGCAGCGAAGTTCTTGTGGCTGATAAACTTTTTGCAACTCTCGACACCACAGTTCGCGCCCTTTATCCAGAGACGACACCTAAAGTTTTGCTCTCTGACACTGTTGGTTTTATCAAAAAATTGCCCCATGATCTTGTGGCCTCTTTTAAATCAACACTTGATGAGGCCCTTAACGCTTCTCTTTTACTTTTTGTCGTTGATGCTTCTGACCCGTCTTTTCGCAGTCAACTTGAGGTGACTCAGACCACACTCAGCGAAGTGGGTGCTGACGACATTCCACGACTGATCATTCTTAATAAAAGGGATGCCTTAACCCAAGACCAAGAACAAAAGTTGAAAGAAGAATACCCGCAAGCGATCTTTATTTCTACCCGCTCAAAAGAAGATGTTAAAAACCTGAGAGAAATCGTTCTGAGTTATTTTGAAAAAGATATGACTGATCAAGATCTTTTTGTCCCTTATATGATGAAGGGAATCCTTGGCGACCTACGCACTAAAATGCGAGTCCTCTCTGAGTCTTACAACGAAGAGGGCGTTATTTTAAAAGTCAGAGCCACAAAAGAGAGTATCGAGCAGATCGAAAAAAAAATGAAATCTCAAAAGCTTGATCAGTAAAAGGTCAGCGGAGGATTTATGATAAACAATGTGATTTTTTATTGCTTAACTGTGTTCTCTTTTTATTTCTTAATCAGTTGCACCAGTTCTCCTGTGGACGTTCGAACAAAGTCTCCTCATTATCAGGACGGAAAATTTCAAAACCCAAAGAAAAATGACAAATCTCTTTGGAAATTTTTAAAAATGCGAATGAAGACTGATTATGCTGATTGGCCAGATTGGGTTGAATCCAAATACGGCTCAAAACCAAATGGTAAAAATCCAGAAAACGAAACAGTCATCACTATGATTAATCACTCTACAGTTCTTATTCAAATTGAAGGGTTAAACATACTGACTGATCCTATTTTTTCTCTTCGAGCTTCGCCCTTATCCTGGATAGGGCCCAAACGGGTGCGTAATCCGGGCCTTAAAAAAGAAGATTTACCTAAAATTGATGCCATTCTTATTAGCCATGACCATTACGACCATCTTGATCTGAACAGTATTGATTACTTTGTCAAGCGTGATAACCCCAAGATTTTTGTGGGCCTTGGTGTTGGTCAATACATTAAAGACAAAAGTTTAGTTTTCGAAATGGATTGGGGACAAAATCAAAACCTGACAGAACAATTAAAAATTCATTTTGTTTCCGTTCAACATTTCTCGGGCCGCGGCCTGTTTGATAGGGACTCTACACTTTGGGGTGGCTTTGTGATCGAAAGTCAGGAGCAAAAAATATATTTTGGTGGCGATTCTGGATATTCAGATCATTACAAAAAAACTTTTGAACAGTTTGGCCCAATGGACATTTCGCTTTTACCGGTCGGTGCTTACGAGCCAAGTAGTTTTATGACCTATGCCCATTTGAATCCTCAAGAGGCCGTTCAGGCTCACATCGATTTGCAGTCTAAAAGCTCTATCCCCATCCACTATGGCACCTTTCAACTGACAGCAGAGGCTATCAACCAACCTCTTATTGATCTTAAGCTATCAATAGAAAAGATGAATATTGAAAAAACTCAATTTCAGGCCATTGAGTTTGGCGAGAGTCGAATATTTGAAGTTAAGAAACTATAATTCTTAATTCTATTTTTGAATCACTTTAAAAATAACCAAGAAGATTGCAGCTAATCCTATGGTCAGTAAGACCACTGGGGTCACGTGCCATAAAATCTCATGAAGGGGATCAGTCCACGGACATATAAAGCTCAGTCCGAAAGCGCCGAAACTTAAAGACGATAGGGATAAATAAAGAAAAGTGTTTCTCGCAAAAAGTAGAGCCCCTCTTTGAATGTACAAAAAGCTGAGGATTGATATCGGCACAGAGCTTGTCAAAATCACTAAGGGACACAGCCATGTTTGATATTTCAAAGCAATCAGTGAGTCCTCTTGATTTGAAAAGTAAAGAACGATAAAGCTTATGAGCAGAACTAAAAACCACAATAAAATGAAGCCAAAAGCCTTCTTTGATAATCGAATGGATGAAAAATGAGGGGACACTGATAATGTCGCCTTATAAACACCATAAACTGCAGCAAGTAAAAGTAAAGTCGTCTCAAGCAAAGGCCGTCCTTGTGGAAAATGAATTTCTCCTTTTCGCAAATACCAATACAGAATACCTAATCCCACGATGATGAGAGACATAAAAATCAACATCAACGACTGATGTATTGGACTCTTTATGGGCTGAACGGGTTTTAAATCTTGGCTCAGCTGCTGGATTAAATCAGAATTCATAACTTACGACTCCAGGTGACTAAATAGTGATTGATAGGCTCTATGAGCTGTTACTTTAACCTGCGACTCAGAGATCGATAAATCTTTAGCCACCTCTTTAATGCTCTTACCACTTAATTTAAGGGCCAATAGAATTTTTTGTTGATCTATAGTCAATTTTTCTACAGCTTTTTTAAAATCAGAAATTTCAACTTGAGAAATTTCTGCCTCAGCTTTCATCGCCTCACAATTTTCATCTTCAAAAAATAAACGATAATCAACGGTGCGCTTTTCTTTTCTAAAAAAATCAATCATTCGACTTTGTACAATCTTAAAAAGCCATGGTTTAAAAGGATATTCAGAATTATAAGTATGGCGTGATCTATGAAGAGTCATTAATACATCTTGCAAGATATCTTGTGGGTCACATTGATGGCCCAACTTATATCTTAAATAAGAAACTAGATACTGTGATACCTCTTTAAGTAGAGTTTCGTACGCCAAAGAATTTCCATTCTGGGCCTCGACCATCATCTGCTCCCAGTTTTGTTTATCACTCATATAATAATACGCTCGTCTGTTTATGAAGTTACATCCTAGTGATAAATAAAAAATAAAGATAATATTTTTTAATTTGTAACTTTTTTTTACTGCATACGTATCTCCCTATAGCAACACAACCTAAGGGGGAAAAATGAATAAAATCATAAGTTTAATAGTGTTTTTTACACACATCAGTGTGTGGGCTGATGTACCCGTCCATAAAGACAGAAATGAAGCTGAATATAGTAACCAATACGCTGTTGTCCTTAATGGATATGATCCTGTCACCTATTTTAGTGAGGGTGGCGGAACACCACAAAAAGGGCAACCCACTATTGCCTTCACCTATGGACAAAGGATGTACCACTTTGTCAGTCCAGAAAATCGTGATTTATTTAAATCAAATCCCCTTAAATACGAGCCCACCTATGGAAGCTGGTGCGCTTATGCCATGGCCAGAGGTTCAAAAGTACGAATTAACCCACTGATTTTTACGGTAGCAAAAAATCGCTCACACTTTTTTATCAGTCGATCAGCCAAAAATAGTTTTGATGAAGACCTAAGAAATTATGAGGATAATGCTGATCAAGTTTGGTTTGATTTTTCAGGCGAAGCGCCTCGCTTATAATTTTTATTATTTTTTTGTGAGAGAGCTTTTTCAAGCTCTCTTTTATTTCAACGGGAGGGGTCCCTTGCGGTTCAATTTTCTAATCTTAATATTTCTTTTATCAGCTTGCAGTGATTTTTTAGATCCAATGCATTCTCCAGCTCAAATTGAAAATGCCAGCTCTGAAAGTTCAAACCCCACTATTTTTTTTGATGAAATTAAACAAAAAGTCATAGATCCCCATTGTTTAAGCTGTCACAGCAATTATTCAAACTATCAAACAGTAAAACTTAACTTGCATGCCATAATCAATTCTGTGTCCCAATCACGCATGCCCCTCAACGTAGCTCCACTTTCACAAAACCTTATT
>CAYMBT010000031.1:12697-15185 GCA_964388755.1 uncultured Pseudobdellovibrionaceae bacterium
TGATCTATTACAAACCTGGCTCAACGAGGGCGCTTTTGAAAACGAATCCGGCAATGGATCACCTGGATCTAAAGATATCATAGAGCCATTAAATGCAACATGGGACTCATTGTCTTTACATGTTTTCGAGCCAAAGTGTTTTGTTTGTCATAACCCTCGTGGAGAAGCACCTTGGGTTGACTTCACAAATCGCTCAACAATGTTTAAAACTTTACTTAAACATTTTGATTTTGCTGATCCAAAGAATAGTCTTTTGGTCAAAAGACTTAAAGATCCAGAAGAACCTATGCCGCCTTTACCTCCTTTTTCATACCTTCCTCAGCTCACCCCTTATGAAATCAGTAAAGTGGTTGAGTGGATTGAAAATGGATTACCTTAATTAGGTGTTTTTAAAAATGACTTATTTAAAAAATATTAAAAATCATATAAGTTGAGTCTTTAAAAAGGAGACTGTTTTGAACTCTTTTAAAATTTTACTACTTTTATCCATACTGATCTTATCCCCAACTCTTTGGGCCGAAGATGAAACAGCAACTTTTGCTGGAGGCTGCTTTTGGTGTATGGAGCAGCCCTTTGAAAAGCACAAGGGTGTAAAATCTGTGATCTCTGGCTTTATGGGAGGAGACGAAATCAACCCCAGCTACCAACAAGTTTCTAGTGGTCAAACGGCCCACCTCGAAGTGGTTCAGGTTACCTTTGATCCAAATATTATTAAGTACAATGACTTACTTGAAATCTTTTGGCGAAATGTTGACCCAACAGATGCTGATGGACAATTTGTTGATCGTGGGCCCCAGTACGCCACTGCCATTTTTTATCATAGCGATGAACAAAAAAAAGTGGCAGAAGTTTCAAAAAAGAAAATGGATGATTCAAAAAAGTTTATTAAACCTATTGTTACCCCTATCCGACCAGCAAAAGCATTTACCGCCGCCGAAGCCTACCATCAGGATTTTTACAAAAATTCGACCATAAAATACAAATACTACCGCTATCGATCTGGACGAGACGAATATATTAATAAGATTTGGGGAAAAGATAATAAAGAGTATCAACCCAAAAACGAGAGCCTGTAAAATCAAGGGACCGGAAGAGTTGAAAGCCGGTCACCTGTCACTCGAGTTTGCACACCAGGAAATATCTCTCTGACTAAGGCTTCGATTCGATCCGCTGCATTTCGGCTGATCTCTTTTCGATGGTAGCCTGAGATATCAATAGAGCCGTTGGTATTAATCCTTATAGCACCAGCTTCTCCTCCGTAAAAATCGGGATCTGGATCATTAAGAATGCGCATCAGTCTTTCGTGGGATTTTGATCCACCCACCCGACCCTCTTCGCCCACAATATTTCGACCAAGCACAAGTCGGTTCTCATGGATGACAACAGTTAAAGTTTCCCCGGGTGGTAATTGATCCACACTGGGTACTGTTTCCCGATCGCCATTAAAGTAGCGCACACGTCTTGATCTAGAAAAACGATCTATAGCTTGATTAAAACCTTGAAGGGCTGGTCTGCCCTGTTGATTCAATAATCTTTGGGCAGCCGCCGGTACTCCGCGCAAAGCCCGAGCCCCCACAGAAACACCTGCACCCAAGCCAAAAAGTCCTTGCATGGCTCTTAGCGTTTGTCCTGAAGTCAGCTCATTTGAAGTTAGAAGGCCCGAAAAATTTTCGGTTTGATTTCTTTGCATCTCTGAAACGGCATCAAAAGCACTTAAAACAGGGGTGAGCTCTATGACTCCATTATAAATTCTTGATAAACAACGGGCGCCCCGACTGACCGAAACAAGACCGCAGTCCGTTAAAAAACTGGAAATTTCAAAGCATACCCGAGCCTTTGTTTGGTCGCCCGTTGAAAGTTGGGCCGTAAAATTTTTGTAGAGATCTTCAAATTCATAAAGTTTATATAATTCGTAGGGGCTCATTCTTTGGATTCGACTTTTAAGGTCTTCAAGCTTTGTTGTTAACTTTTGATAGGTTCTATAAAGTTCAGACTTTATATCTTGATCAGAAAGGTTCGTCTGATACTTCAGCGTATCACTGAGAAATGGTGAAATCGGTGATGACCACATCTGCTCAACAGCACTCCCCAGCTGATTGGCTCCGTCATTTCTGTTTTTTATAAAATCAGAGATTCTAAATTCAAGGTTTGAAGACCAAAGCTGACTTAAACCCACACATTCGTTCACTAAATCTGGGTTTTGAAGTTTTAAGACTCTCAGGCTAGTACCAAATTCCATTTCTCCTTGGGGATTTAAAAAACACTGTCTGGCAAAATCTTTAAGACCTTCGGGTTGATCGGAGATAAATTTTTTAAAAAGCTCTTGAAGAGTGGCTTTAAGATCTGTGCGGTAATTATGAACCAGATCAATATGTTGTCCTTCGATCTGTCGACAAGAGCTGGTCGCTGATTGGGCGCTCTCAGAAAGGCATTGGCCCATGGACTTTACGGTGACTAATTTATTTTCTATCACTGAGAGAACATTATT
>CAYMBT010000031.1:15195-17395 GCA_964388755.1 uncultured Pseudobdellovibrionaceae bacterium
CTGTGTCTCGATAGCTTCACAACTTTTTGCTTCTTCAGGTTGATCAAAAGCTTGATCAGTGACTTCTGCAAAGAGAGAGACATAGAATAAAAACGTGAATACAAAGAAGAATTTGAATTTCAAAACTAAAGAGCCTCAGATGGTTGATTTTTGTAGCGATCTTTTATTTTTTGACACCAATCTATTTTTTGCTTTTTTTTGCCCTCATAATTATAGGCTAAATTATTTTTTTTAATAATTTCTTTGAGATCCTTACCATCATATTGAACATCGGCAAGGATGCGAAAATATTTATCCCGCCCGGGGTTCAGCAGATCGATGCGTTTTGCATTTTTAAGCAGATTATTAACCAGCTTTCTTGCTGTTCGAGAGGCTTCTTTTTCGCAAGGGTTTTTGCCATTGATTTCGGGTGTATCAATGGATCTGACTCGCACTGAAATTTTTTGACCAAAAAGGGGATGGGTCTGTGGGATATCAAAGGTCACTGTATCGCCATCATAATTTTTTATATATTTAACACAACGAAAGGCCAAAGCATCGTGGACACAATCGTTAGCATCAATGGTTTGAAAAAAAAGACTTAAAAAGAAAATATAAACCATAGGATAATACTGCTCGAAATGAACTTAATTTTCAATTGAGTTTTAAATTTTCATGATTTCTTTGAATTATTCAAAAAATACCGCGTCTCTAGATAAAAACTATGACGCTTTAAAGTCCCAGGTCGGTTATGGGTTAAAAATAATCCGACAACGTAAACGGGACTCAAGGCTGATCACTGTTTCTGATGGAACCTTTAAAGCCTCTTGAGGATCAGCTTCAAAGTAGCTTTTAGACTTTAATCCATCAAGCCAACCTCTCAACATCAACTGATTCATTCTTTGGATCAGGTTCTTAATTTGTTTTTGAAACTCTATAATAAAAGGGTCACTCGCCGAGTAAACCGCCTTAAGGCGCATAAGATCGTCTCTGGGTTCATTTGTTCCGGCAGGATTAAAATTTGTCCAAGGTAAAAGTTGAGGGCGACTGGTGACCGAGAAATTCATCGGCACACCTCCCACAGTCCCCACTTGGCTCAGTGGCAAATAAAAAGAAAGAGCCGTAAAATGAAGAAGTCTGGGTGGACTTCGATGATTAACATACTGTTTTATAAACTTATCATAACCTTCGCTCTCTGATGTTCTCACAAAGTCAGTGATGTGCTCTTTAACGATATCATCAAGGATAAGATATTCTCCGGTCGCTAGCGACATCACGCGGTCGGCGTATTCCACGCTGGTGTCTGCTAAAAAACCATTCAAAGTACGATCTGCCACATAAGAATGATCAATCGACGAATAAAGGGTTAAACGCAATGGTGTCTCAAATTCAAAGCGCAATTGATTATCAGAAACACGTGTGATCCGGGCCATTTTTTTATCGGGATAAAGGACACTTTGAGGCACATTTTCTTTTCTTTGTTTACGGTCAGAATACTGAAGGTCAAAGCGAGTATCCCCACTACCCACAGAAAACAAAATAGGCAGTTTTATTGAATCTTGAGCCATGGCCTTGGGTGCAAATAATAAGAATAAAGAAAAAATAAAATAAAACTTCATATATGAATGATCCCAATAGAAAAAAATGTCCCAATAGATAAATGCAGTAAGAAGCGCTTATATCATATCAACAGTTAAACTTGTGAGAGTAAAAATTATCTGATCAGCCATTGAACAATCAGGTTTGATCAATGGCTCTTAAACTCAACAATTGATAGGTTTTAGACAGGCGTACTTAAGCCTTTTTCTTTTAAAAACACTGGATTATAGAGTTTTGAAAGGCTTCTCTCGCCAAGATCACAGAGAAAAGTCACGATTCTTAGACCTGGCCCCTCTTTTTGGGCTGTATAAAGGGCACCGGCCACGTTCAATGCGGCACTGGAGCCCAAAAGTAGACCATCATTTTTTCGCACTGAGTGGGCAATATTTACAAGTTCCTGATCCTTGATGGTCACGGCATCATCAATTTGAGCTTTCGAAAAATTAGCCACAAGCCTCATGATTCCAATACCCTCTGTGATTGATGAACCTTCGGTTTTAAATTCTCCCGTTTTAAAATAACTGGCGAGCCCCGAACCCTCGGGATCCACAAGACGGACTTTAATCCCCTTATTTTTCTCTTTTAAAAAGCAACTGTTGCCAGCAATGGTTCCCCCTGTACC
>CAYMBT010000032.1:0-7128 GCA_964388755.1 uncultured Pseudobdellovibrionaceae bacterium
AACGAAGAATTGATGAAATTTCACAAGAGTCTGATAATTTTCGTAAAAAAAGCCAAGAAAACTACCAAGAGTTACAAAAGAAGCAGCAGGTGATGAGAGGAGTTATTCGTGCTTTAAGAATCGCTCTGACAAAACTTGAGGGTGACGACAGCAGTGATTATGGTCTCAATGCTCTCAGTGGTGGGGTCGAGGATGAGTCGTAGTCTTCTCATCGGTGTTGTTGGTCCTTGGATGGGGTCGCAGTCCAACCAAATCAAACATTTTAAAAGCCTTAAAGATATAAAGCTGGCCTCTTTATCACTGGAGCTTGATGCCATAGTGATTGAGGGTCTTAAAATGACCAAAACAGATCTAGAGACGCTGGTGGCACAAAATGACATCCCCATTCTGATCAAGCTACAGCAAAAAAATGAAGTGAATTTTAAGTATAAAAATGTTTTTTATTTTAAAAGTCATATTGATCTTGAAAACAAAATTGAGCAAATGATTGATCAGGTTCTTGTGACTCGACAAGATCGCGAAAATAAAAATCTTAAAAAAACTTTAACAATTCTCAGTCAACTGAATTGTGATGTGATTCATTCCACCCAGGATCTTTTTATATCAGAGATTAAAAAGTTCTTTAAAACAAACATGAATTTAGCTGATACCCATTGGATCGAAGTGGATGAGACATCAACCAAACTCCCTGGAATCCTACAAATTCGCCAACAAATAACGGCACAAAATATCAATCAGTCAGCCCTTTTAAGCGATCTTGATGGGTGTGTGATGTCTCTTCATAGCGAAGATACTTTTGAGATATGGAGCCACATCAGTGGCGCTTTATTTGTCTTTTTATGGATGGATCAAGGTGATGGGGTTCGGCAGTGTTTGATCCTCGATAAGCTGACCTCGGTGTCTTTGGCGGAAGCCAAGCTTCTTTTTCATCATCTCAGTCTTTCCCTTCAGCGTCGCTGGCTGATCTGTTTATCAGTGAGTGAGGCTACCGAACAAGTCTATAAGGATTCATTGACCGATCTGTATAATCAGCGTTTTTTGGCTGAAGTGTTGGTCAAAAAAATTGAAGAGAACAAAAGGTACAAAACACCATTTTCAGTCTTATTTATTGATATTGACCACTTTAAACGAGTCAACGACTCTCTGGGGCATTTGGTGGGTTCTGGGGTTTTGACCCGAATGGGATCGGTTTTACAAAATCAAATACGCACCACAGACTATGCTTTTCGCTATGGTGGGGATGAGTTTATTATCATTCTCAGTCACACAGAAGGGACTGATGCCGAGAATGTGGCTGAGCGGATACGAGATGCCATTGAGCATGAAAAATTTATCGTGAATGAACTTGAAGTCAGGGTGACCGTCAGTATAGGGCTTGCCTTTTATCCATTTCATGCCAAATCGGCTGAAGAAATAATTAGAATAGCGGATGAAGCAATGTATTACGGTAAAAATAAAAGTCGAAATGTAGTATATAAAGCAAGCTAATGGAAAAAAAGATCAAAATCATAGTCAGCGACATGCATCTAGGAAAGGGTAAAATCCTAGAGGATGGTTCTGTTAATAAGCTTGAAGAGTTCTTTTTTGGTGAGAAATTTGCTGAACTTCTTGATTATTATACTACCGGTCAGTTTCGTGATTACTCTGTTGAGCTGATCATCAACGGCGACTTTCTTAACTTTTTACAAGTTGATTATCATGGACATTTTTTAACCGTATTTACTGAAGAAGTTTCCCTTCATATTCTAAAAAGTATTGTTGACGGTCAGCCCGCTGCTTTTACCGCTCTTAAAGAGTTTGCAGAAAGCCCCAATCATCAAATCACCTATATTGTTGGAAACCATGATCAAGCTATGCTGTGGCCACGTCTTAGATCTTATCTTAACGATGTGGTTGGAGTTCCGATTCGCTTTAAAAGCATTGTGCATTTTTTTGACGGAGTTCATGTTGAGCATGGGCATATGTACGAAGCGGCCAATCGGATTAATCCCAAAAAATTCTTTCTTAAAAAAGACTTACCAGTTCCTATTCTTAATCTTCCTTTTGGGTCCCATTTCTTTGTTGATTTTGTAATGAAGATCAAAGAAAAGCATCCCCATATTGATAAAATCAGACCCTTTCGACTCTTAATTCGTTGGGCAATTTTTAATGAATTTTGGTTTACCATGCGTAGTATGGTGTCTTTGCTTTATTACTTTCTAAAGTCAGCTTTTATTAAAGATCCAAGACGCCAATTTCCATTTAGTCGAATTCTTAAAGTCTTTTTAGAGAGCGCCATATTTCCGGATCTCAGTGATTCAGCCAAAAAAATTCTTAACGATGATCGTGTTCATACGGTGGTCTTTGGCCACACCCATGTTTATCAATACAGACAATGGGGTAAAGATCGAGAGTACTTTAATACTGGTACGTGGACGGATCTCACATCTCTTGACGTCATTTCACTGGGTAAGATCACAAAGCTAACCTATGTGCTGGTTGAGTATCCCGAGAAATCCACCCGCCCATTTTGTCGCCTTAAAGAATGGAAGGGTTATCATCGAATAGAAGAAGATGTGGTGATTGCTTAACCTATGAATTGGATATTAGAAACGGACCTCAAAATTGAAGACTCAAGCCTTGATAAGGCCTCTAGTGCTTTTGAAACTGTGATGGCCCGCCAAGATCTTGGTTTCAAAAATCCTGATCGTGTCAAAGAAGCTATTCATGTTTGTCTTCAAAACAAAGAAGTTTATAAGCATTTTAAAAAAATTGTTGTGATCGGATTTGGCGGAAGCTCTTTAGGAACAAAGGCTCTCAGTTATGCACTTTTTCCCGAAGAAGCTGATACAAAACTTATTTTTTTAGATAATGTAGACTCAATGACCATAGATCAGTTTCTTTTATCCCAAACTGATTTCAAAGACCTGGGTTGGCTTTTATGCTCTAAAAGTGGTTCGACCATAGAGGTCTTATCCATTTATGAGTATCTTTATTCAGCCATTCAAGAGCGACACGGGCTATCGATTATTAAAAATACCATGGTGATTACCGAATCACGCTCAAACCCACTTTTTGATTTTGCAAAAAAAAATCAACTTCTTTGTCTGGATGTTCCTCTTGATATTGGTGGTCGTTTTTCTGTTTTAACTTCAGTGGGACTGTTTCCCCTTGGGTTTTTAGGTCTTGATTTTGAAAAAGCTTTTCACGGCTTCAATCAGGGCTTAAAAAATAAAGAACTCATTATTAAACTTTCTGCACTTTTGTTTGAATCTTTAAAAAGAGAAGAAAATAATTTTTATAGTTTTATGTACTCAGATCGACTTTTTTATTGGTCTCTTTGGTTGCAGCAGCTGTGGTCTGAGTCTTTATCTAAGAAAGTGACCCGTTCAAAGCAAAAAGCGCCGATTAATAGTACGTTCGTTCCTTGTCGTGGAGCTTCGGATCAGCATTCAGTTTTACAACAAGTCATGCAAGGTCGAGAAAAAAAGATTGTGGGATTCCATCGACTAGAGGCTGCAGAAAAAGGAAACTTTAAAATTAAAGAATCCCTTTTTAATGATGCCCTCATGCTCGGTAAACCCATTGGTTCACTTTTAAAAGCCGAAGTGTTTGGCACCCAAAAAGCCATTTCTGAAGAAGGGATTTCAACCTTTTCTATGGTTCATAACGAGCTCAATGAAATATCTTTAGTTTCATTGATGACAACCTGGATGATGACCACGGCTGTCCTCGGAGAGCTGATGGATATCGATGCTTTTAACCAGCCCGGAGTCGAGTCCGGAAAAAGAATCGCTCGTCGCGTTTTATCAGACTCTGATTGAGAAGATTCCTAAGATTGTCTATCATAGAAGTCTATGTCGGATAACAATAGCAAGAAATTAGAAGAGTTCTTTGACGATTTCGAAACCAACACCGAAGAAAAAACTTCGATCGTTCAAGGTGGTACCTTTTCAAAGCAAATGAGACAGGCCGAAAAAGTTCCACCAAGTCTTGTGCTTTTGATGGGACCTGCTGGCTATGTCAGTCGTCAATGGACCATTGATAATTCCGACATCATAGTTGGTCGGTCTATGACCTCAACAATTTTTATCGATGACCGAAGTGTTTCAAAGTCCCATGCTAAACTCACAGTGTCTTTTGGTGAAGTGGCTATCATTGATCTTGATTCAACCAACAAAACAGTGATCAACGGAGTGGCGATTCAACCCTTTGTTCCTAAGAAACTTAACAATAACGATCAAGTTAAAATTGGTAATGTTCTTTTTAAATATCTTGAAGAGGGTAGTATTGAAGCCGCTGCTCACCAAAACTTACAAGACAAAAGCGAAAGAGATCAGCTGACAAAAATTTGGAATAAAGGGGCACTCCTTGTTAAGGGGCCAGAGTTTTTTAAGAGAGCAAAACTTCTTGAAATCCCACTGTGTCTTCTTGTTTTTGACTTGGATCATTTTAAATTAGTGAACGACAATCATGGTCACCAAGCGGGTGATTATATTCTTGAGGAAACGGCCCACATTATTCAAACAAAACTGATCAGAAATGACGATTACTTTGCTCGTTTTGGTGGTGAAGAATTTGTCATCCTTCTTTTTGGTTCTAATATTCAACAGGCCGAAGAGATTGGCGAGAGAATTCGCGCCACAATTGAAAAGCATCCCTACACTTTTGATCAAAAAAATATGCCAGTCACAGTGTCTATTGGGATTGCCAGCCAAGAAAGTAATATGACCACTTTTGATGAGCTTTTTGCCAAAGCCGATTCCGCTCTTTATGCTTCCAAAAATTCTGGACGCAACAGAGTCACTACACTTTAAAATATTTCAACTCCAGTGACTTGATATTCTTACTTTTAAAAATGAAGTTTATTAATTTTATGGTCCATATTTAAAAATCATAAATCAATCAAGCTATCTCCTATCTGCCTGAAATCACTTAATTTTTAGATA
Source organism: uncultured Pseudobdellovibrionaceae bacterium (assembly GCA_964388755.1). Taxonomy (GTDB): domain Bacteria; phylum Bdellovibrionota; class Bdellovibrionia; order Bdellovibrionales; family JAGQZY01; genus JAGQZY01. The sequence goes on from CAYMBT010000032.1 coordinate 4,929, forward strand.
ACTTCGTTCTTTCTTTTATAGTTCTTATTAAAAACTATGTATCGACAATATAAAACAGGGTGACTATGTTAGCTCTCAAGTGTTCTTGGGGAAGATCACTTAAAAAAGATAACAGCAAAGGGCAAGCAACTTAAGAAATCATAAAGAGAGGCATCCTACTTCTAACAACGGGGGGAATATGTTGGGGGTTTTGTCGGATTATGAATTAGTGCAAAAAACAAAAGAAGGGTCAACACAGGCATTCTGTGTATTAGTTCAACGCTACGAGCAAGCTTTAATTCATATGTGCTTAAGGTATGTGGGAAACCTGCAGGCCGCAGAAGATGTTGTGCAAGAAAGCCTTCTTAAAGCCTATGAAAAAATCAATACATTCGAATTTCGCTCGGCCTTTAAAAGCTGGCTCTATCGTATTGTGATCAATACGGCTAAAAACAGTCTTCGTTCACAAAAAGTCACTATTGATATCAATATCGTAGAACTTCATGAAGAATCAGAGTGTGAAAAGAATTTGATTGATCAACAATTGATTTCCCAGGCTCTTGATTTGGTTGAGGCCCTTCCTGATAAACAAAAGCAAGCTTTGCAGTTGAGAGTATTAGATGATTTAAGCTTTGCTGAGGTGGCTGAGAGCATGGATTGTCCGTATGATACAGCCAAAGCCAATTATCGCCATGGTCTTTTAAAACTCAAAGAACAAATGATTATTGCGTGGTAGAGATCAGTTTTAAAACTTTATCTTTGAGAGCTTTTTCGGGATCTTTTTCTTTTTCTAGGGACTTGAGTTCGTTAAATACTTTTTTAAAGTCACGTTGATGATATTGCGCAAGCTTTTCAAAGTCTGAAAAATCACTGCTATAAAGGTTCAGTAGCATAAGAAAGGCATTGTTGATTGTTGCCTTTTCAAACCATTGGTAGTTTTGGGTTTTCATTCGGGGGATAAAATCTTTGGCGAATTTCTCTTTGAGTTGTAAAAATTTTTGCTCTCTCAAGTTCATGAGGTCAGTCTCTTTGGCGTGCTCAATATACCATTTTTTGAGATCTGATATTTCTTGACTGATAAATTCTGAAAACAAAAGTTCATCATGCCTTTCTTTTTCTAGAGTATTTTTAAGTTCATCAAAGCGGTTGAGTTTTTGGTAGTAACTTTCTGCTCCAAGTTGCCCAAGAAAGCTAGCGACTCGTTCGTTAAACTTAGATTGGCTTTTAATGTAAAGATTGGCGTGAACGGTTTCGTGAATCAAAAGACTGACAAAATGATGATCCTTCATTCTCAGCATAGATGAGAGCAGTGGATCTTCGAACCACCCCAGGGTGCTATAAGCGGTGATTCCTCGGACATAAACATCAAGATTTTTTTCTTTTAAATCTTGAGCCTCTTCATAAGCACTCTCCTTTTTAAAATAACCTTTATAGGGGACAGAGCCTACGATTGGAAAATACCATTCATAACTTTTTAACTGATTCTTTTCGGCCGCATTGACGGCATAGGTGACATAAGGGTCATCCAGCAAAACAAACCGAGAGTAATGATCATCTGTTTTTAAATTGAGATCGGTTTTCATGAACTCGCGAATCTCTATGGCCATCTTAATCTTGGACTGATCTTCAGAGCTCAATTTTTTGTTTTTTAGTGCTTCTTCCAGAGGGACTCTTTTGCTAAGGAGACGAGCCTGGTAGTAACCGCTTTCAGCAATGTATCCAATCTGACAACCACAGAGAAAAAAAAGAAATGGGAGACATAAAAGAGCTTTCATTAAAAAAACCAAGAAATCCCAGCTCGCCCAGCCCAATCCCATCGGGGATCATTATCAATGGCGTCACTGGTCCAAGCCTCAACACCAAACTTAAAGGCTAAAGTGTCAGTCAGTCTGACTTTAAGACCAAACCCAAGGCTTGGGACAAAGGTGGGTTTTAAGGGAACAGCTTCAGTAGTGATAATCCCTGTTCCATTATCCACAAACTCGTAGTTCACTTTTTTTTCTGCAAAATAAGCCACACCCGTTTTAAGGTAGGGGATAAACGGGGCTTTACGTTCAGCGAATGTTAAAATCAAATCAAGCCCGATCAAACTAAAGTCGTAAGTGGTGCGAGAATCCGCTGTGGCTGAGGGCACAAAGCGTTCAGACTGACCTTTTGTGTAGTTGAGTTCAACGGCCGCCATCTCTGCAAAGTAATAGGCCAATGAGGCTGTGTACGAAAC
>CAYMBT010000032.1:7138-9204 GCA_964388755.1 uncultured Pseudobdellovibrionaceae bacterium
AACGGTAGCATCAAAAGATTCACGCCTTGTTTCTGAAGGCAAATAAAGTTTTCTATAGTTTCCGCCAATACCCAGTTCATAATATCCGGCTTGTGTCGTCAGAGGGAGTGTCAGCAAAAGAAGAAGCCAATATTTCATAGAGTTTATTTTAACAAATTTCAGGTGATTTTTCTGTGAAGGGTATAAAGAACACGACTAAAGATATTTGGAATTAAGGGTCACTGCCGTGATATCGCACTCCCGGCTGAGGTATCCACAATACTTCAGTTTGAAATTGCATATGAATGTAGCCATTTTCATCCACCATCTCAGCCGGCGGGTTAGGCACATTTTTTATTCCTTTAAAAGCATCAATAGAGGCGCTATCGATCGCCCATGAATCAGAAAGTCTAAATGGCTGCACATCAATAATCTCGCCATTTTTATCCATGATCACTTCGACGTTGGTCACCCATGTTTTACTGATCGGTGGGGGATTGTTTTCTTTAAGCCACTGATAAAGTGAGCGCCGCACTTTTGATCCCCAAAGAGGGATAAAACGTGCAAGTAGTCTTTGATTAAAACTATAAAACCGATGTTGATCCGTATTGAGGGCAGTGACATTGCCAAGCCGAACACCGGGCGGCAGTTGCTCTTGCACGAAAGCTGGAATCATGGGTGGAGCATTACTGCCTGCAAAACCAGGAAGATCCAGTGGTTTTCTTTGGGCCTGGGTTGAGAAGTCAGAGTCTTGTAATTGTTTTTCTTGCTCTTGGGGTCTGTCTTCTTTTTGATCTTTATTTTGACCTTGGCCACCGCCAGAGTTGAGATTGGCTTGAATGGGGCTTTGTCTTTCGGGGCGACGCCAAGTTTCAATTTCTGTGCGTTGTGTTTGGTTGGATTTAAACTGCACTTCTTTTTTGGGCTTCTCTTTAGGCTCGTCTTGAAGTTGTTTTGAATCCACAAAATAATTTTGTTTTTTTTCATCCCTAAAAAAAACCTCAATCTCTTCGTCTTGTTTTGAGACAAAAGTCTGAGAATCAATTTGACCTAAAATGAAAAAAAGAAGGACATGAAAGACCAAGCTTCCAAGAAAAGCAATTAATGCGAGATTAGATTCAGATTCTTGTATAGATCCTCCAAAGTTCACGCAATTTGTCTAAAGTTGAGACCAGTCTCTACCGATAATTTATAACATAGGGAGGGCGAATGAGTACAGAAAGTAAGGTATTAGCATTTCCTAAGCTAAAAAATAAGACCTCATCTGGCGACCAGAGCGAGGCAGCCCAAGTTGTTGATATTGGTGCAAAAAGACAGGAAATGATCCAAGATGAGCGCCGCTCTGTCAAGCGCACAATCCTGACTGAGTTTATCGGGGTGCATACTGTTGTGCCGGGTTACGGTCTACAAAAGTGCGCATTACATGACATTTCAGTGAATGGTGTCGCATTTGATTTGGCTAAAAAACAAGGTCACTTTCGAGCGGGCGAAGAAGTTGTGATGAGAGTCTATCTTAACCACAGAACCTACTTTACTTTTATTGTGACCATTCGATCTTCACGATACGTCCACGAAGAAGATGTCTACCGTCATGGTGCAGCCCTTCTTAAAGGCACAGTGAACGAGCAGGCTCTCAGCCACTTTATTGGCTTTATTGAATCTGTCAGTGCTAACTTAAAAACAGATCATGGCGACGTCATAGTTTCAAATCTCGATAATCGTTAAAAAATCCTCTTTATCCTTAATCCTAAGGCGGATAAAGAGAGTTTTTTCATCTTACGCAGTTTCAAAATACATTCTCCAAGAAAACTTGAGATCCCAAATTCATTTTTCTTTTTTTTTGCCCACTCTCTGGGACACATCCACAAAAAAATCTCTTTTTTACTCTTGATTTGCTCTGCGTTGCTTGTCCAAAGTGATTGCAAGCCTCTGCTATATGAAGTGGAATAAACGTGAGGAACTTTTTTCGTAATGAAAAAGGTTCCTTGGCCTCAAAAAGAATTTTTCAGAGATCGTTCTAGGAGAATTTTTTTAAGAGACCCAGAAAACATTGTTTTTTCTTAATGCTTAGGAAAAAAATAAGTAAG
>CAYMBT010000032.1:9214-17284 GCA_964388755.1 uncultured Pseudobdellovibrionaceae bacterium
GGTCTTAAAAAAAGAATTTTCGTAGATCTTTCTAGGGGGATTTTTAAAGAGATCAAAAAACATTGTTTTTTCTTAGTGCTTAAGAAAAAAACTAGTAAGGAGAACTGCTTGGCCACTGGAATTAGAAAAGTTGTTGTCGATACCAATGTCATTTTATTTGATGCACTTGCTGTCAATAAGTTCAAGAACGCTCAAATTTATATTCCTATCTCTGTGATCGAAGAAATTGATCGCTTTAAGCGAGACCCCGGAGAAAACGGCCGAAACGCCAGACACTTTAGCCGTTACATTGATGTTTTGAGAGGCAAAGGAAGTCTTTCTGAAGGTGTTCCTGTGGGCGACGGGACGACAAAAATATTTATCACCGCCGATCGAAGAGCCGAAGATATTCCGGCTGATCTTTTTGAAAACAAAGCCGACAACAGAATCTTGATGATGGCGCTTTATTTACAAAAAAATGATCCATCAGCTCAGGTTGAGCTGATCACTAAAGATATTAACCTTAGAATTAAGGCTGATGTTTTTGGAATTAACGCAAAAGACTATGAGCCTGAAAAAGTTTCTTTTGAAGAAATGTACAATGGTCACACCGAGATCACTGTGACCTCTGATCTGATCAATCAGTTTTATGAAGAAAAGCTTCTGCCCATTTCTGATGAGCAAAAACTTTATGCCAACCAATACATCATTGCTAAAGATGCTTCTAACGAAAACCATTCTGCCATCGGACGTTATGATCTCAGCAAAAAAGCTATGGTCCCGCTGATTAGCATGAATGAAGGGATCTGGGGGATTCATCCTCGAAATGTTGAGCAGTCATTTGCCTTAGATTGTTTGCTCAATGACGAAATTTTATTTGTCTCTCTTGTAGGTAAAGCGGGAACGGGTAAAACCTTGCTCGCACTGGCCGCAGGACTTTATAAAACTTTAGATGAGGGTCGTTTTAAGAGACTTCTTGTCAGCCGACCGATCTTTCCTATGGGGCGAGATATTGGTTATTTACCAGGTGATGTTGAGCAAAAACTAAACCCCTGGATGCAACCGATCTTTGATAACGTAGAATTCTTGATGGGTGCTGATAAAAAAGCCGCTGGCCGTGCCCAAGAATTGATGAATCAAGGTATGCTGAACATTGAGCCGCTGACCTATATCCGTGGCCGAAGTATCCCCAATCAGTTTTTGATTGTGGATGAGTCACAAAATCTGACTCCCCATGAGATCAAAACCATTGTCACCCGTGCCGGTGCAGGAACTAAGATTGTTCTGACGGGGGATTGCTATCAAATTGATAATCCTTATGTGGATAGTGCCACAAGTGGTCTGACCTATTCGGTTGAAAGATTTAAAGGTCACGCCATCGCGGCCCATAACACCTTAGAAAAAGGTGAGAGATCAGAACTTGCAGAATTAGCAGCTAATATTTTGTAATTTTATTTAAATAAGGTTTTTGAAGTTGATTGAAGTAACTTTAAAAATCAAAAAGAGTTAAGACAAAAGGCCAGAGCGGGTTTCGCCCCTCTGGCCTTTTGTCGTTTTAAAAAGTCTTTTGTCTAGAACCACTGTCTCAAATTAAAGCTTTTTTGGCGAAGACCGAAAAGAAGAGTGAACAAATTAATGTGGGAGGCAGGATGCTACTACAAGGTGATTTACAAAAGATATTTGATGCTCTTTACAACTTAGGTGTTATTGACCCCGTTCTTGAAATGGATTGGTCTGAAGAGTTTCATAAGATCGAAAAAAATCCGTTACCTCTGGCTCAAATAGTCAGTGTGGTGAACGCAACAGGGAACAAAAGCGAAGACTTGCTGACGGCCCTGAAAAAGTTTGAAAAAACTGAACTCAGTCAACTGGCAATGATGGTGGCCAAAGAACTGGTCAGTTATCACAGTGAAAAAGTGATTCACTAAAGGATAGTTTATGAAAGCTTTAAGCCTTTTGTTTTTTGTCTGTTTATTATCCAGCACTCTTCAAGCCGAGTGGATGGTTGATTTTTCAAGACGACAAAAAGATTTAGTGGATCTTGAAAAACAAAGACAAGTCTATCAAGAAGAAAAAAAGACTCTACTGGATATGGTCACGGATCGTGAGGCTCCATCTCAAGATCTTGTTATTATCAATACCCCAGAGGGTTTTAGACCCGAAGTGATTCAGGTTAAAAGAAATCAGCGCTACCGTGTTCATGTGGTGAATATCAATAAAGATCAAAAAAACTTAAGCTTTATGATGGATGCATTTTCTCAGCACCATGGCACCTACTTTGGTGACCAAGTGGTTTTTGAAATTGAACCCCGTCGTGAAGGACTTTTTGATTTTCAATGTCCAGAGACATCAGCAAAGGGTCAAATGGTCGTCTACGCAACGGATACCCCGGTTGAATCCCCTCTAGAAAGTATAGAGCTTCGTCGTCCGGCTTCACAGTAAGGGAAATATAAAACGTGTCTAGTGGTCGCGATCAGGCTTTTAAAGATGCTCTTCATAACTACCTTGCACCGGTTGTTAAATATCTTGATGACGATAAAATCACCGAAGTTTTAATCAACGGTCATAAAGAAGTTTTTGTCGAACAGGGCGGAAAACTTCATAAAACAAATGCACAATTTAAATCAGAAGACGAGCTTCTGGCTGGTATCACCGCCATTGCTAACTACGTCGGAAGACGCATCACGACCGAAGAACCGCGTCTTGATGCAAGACTTCCAGATGGTTCACGAATACACGCGGTGATTCGACCTTGTGCTCAAAGTGGTCCAACTGTTGCCATCCGTAAATTCTCTCAGGTGAAAGTTGATTTTAAAAAATACATTGAGTGGGGAGCGATCACTGCTGACGCCGCACAATTTTTAGAAATCGCCATGTATCTGGGTAAAAATATTTTAGTCAGCGGCGGTACAGGATCTGGTAAAACCACACTCCTTGGTCTTCTTTGCAGCCGCATCCCTAATGGTCAAAGAATCATTGTGATCGAAGATGCCTCAGAGCTGACCATTCACTATGAACATGTGGTGCGCTTTGAAACCAAAATGCCTGACCCTTTGGGTGAAGGCGAAGTGACAATTTATGATCTGTTAAAAAGCAGTCTGCGCTTACGTCCCGATCGAATTATTGTGGGTGAGGTGCGAGGTGCAGAAGCCTTTGAACTGATACAAGCCATGAACACCGGCCACAAAGGATGTTTAGGAACTATTCACTCAAACTCTGCTGAAGACTCACTGATACGTTTAGAATCACTGGCTTTGGGAGCCGGTGGCGTGAGCGAGCGAGCCTTGCAACACTCTATCGGTTCAGCCATTGACATGGTGATTCAAATTTCACGTCTCAGAGACGGTTCTCGACGCGTAATGTCCATTTCTGAGGTGCTGGGAACTGATAAAAATAATTCTTACATTATTCGCGATATATTTAAGGTTCAGTCTCTTAAGCTTCAGGCTGACGGCCGTCTTAAAGGTGATATTATGCCCACAGGCGAGCTACCCACTTTTATGGATGAAATTGAAGAGAACAGAATCCCTTATCCACGCAGTAAATTTGATAATCACAATTCATCCCAAAAGAAAGTTTCGTGACTAAACCAGTCATATTAAAACCAGCAAAAGCATAACTTGTTTTATTTCCTATTTGATAGGAAAAGAGCGAACATGCAGGTGAGCTGTAAAGTCTCTTATTCCGTCATTGTTTATGCTGAGCGCCAAGGTGTGCAGCTTGAGTCTTTCTTTGAAAGCTACGACACGCCCGTTGAAATCCTTAAAGACCCATCTTGCTGGATTTCAGTTCGAAAAATGGAAGAGTTTTTAAGCGAGATCATCCCCATCATGGGCATTACCAATGGCGCAAAATCCATGCGCGAAATTGGACATGCAAATTTTGATCTTAAAGCTTGGGGTGTTCTTGATAGCGTTTTAAAAATGGTTGAATCGCCTAAAGATATTTTTTCTCAACCCGATCGATTTCTTTCTTATTTTTTAACACCTTACCCAGAACTTGAAATCGAAAAGCTTGAAGAGGGGCGCATTATTTTTCGTGTGGCCATTAAGTCCGAAGTTCCTTTGGTGCTTTCTTATTTGACCGGTGCCATTGAAGGTTTGCCCCTTTATATGGGTATGCCGTTGGCAGTGATTGACCAACTTTCTGATTATCGATTTCAAATCTCTTGGCATGATGATCAAGAAAGTCTTTTTGATGAAACCGAAAAAATGCGTCGACAGTTTCACCCCGAAATTGTTGAGTCAGTGATACGAAGTCTTAAAGATCAGCAGCAAGAAGTTTCAACGACGAGCCAACCACCCACTATGGCCAACGAAGCCTTCGAGAAAATGGTTTCCATCGAAGTTGAAAAAAGAATGTGTGAATGGCTTGTGATGCAAAAAGATTTTGATGCTTCTTTTTTTAAAATTAAAAATGATTTTTACAAAATGTACGATTACTTTACCCGCGCCCAGCAACTGATCACTTTGATCAGTCCCTCGGCTCGTAAAGCTTCTGTGCGTGAAGCCATGCGAAGGGTGGATTGGGATCATGTCCAAAAAGAATTCCCCAGAATGGTCGAAGGGGCCTGTGACACGCTCTTAGCTATGAAGGATTCCCTTAAAAAACCCCTCAGCCAGTCTGTCCCGGCTGAAGAAGTTGCACCTCTTGCTGATCCATTGCCTGAGCCAGCTTCTGCAGTTGTGCAAAATTCAACCTTAAAAAAATCAACTAACCTTAACGAACTCATTGATTCTGTGGTTGAAAAACTAACCATGGGTAAACATTTTTTGAAAATCGATAAACAGCTTTTACTGGATAAAGAAATCTCTTTAGAGGCCGAAAGCTTTGCCAGCGCACTGACCGATGTTTTAAACCAATCCATTTCTCAAAGCACCAGGGGCACAGAAGTTCAAATTACCACTCGTCCACTGGGTGGATCAAAAATTCAGATCGAGATTAAAGATTCTGGATTAGGTTTTGCGCCAGAAAAGCTTGAAAAAATATTTACCGATCAAAACGAAAAGAACTTACTTCGTTCTCAACAGATTATACAAAAGCACCGTGGACAGTTATTAATATCTAGCCAACAGGGTATCGGTTCAACTTACTTGATTGAGCTGCCCGTTTAATACAGGAGTTTTTCTTCATGTCAAAAATCACCAAAGTCACTGCCCGAGAAATTTTGGATAGCCGTGGATTCCCAACAGTAGAAGTTGAAATCAAAACCGAAAAAAATATTTTGGCCCGTGCCGCTGTCCCATCGGGAGCTTCGACCGGTGCCCACGAAGCCTGCGAGCTGCGCGATGGAAACATAAAGCGCTACATGGGTAAGGGTGTTGAAAAAGCAGTTGAAAACGTGAACGGGCCTATCATGAAAACCATTCTTGGTATGGATGTGGATGATTGGTCAAAGGTGGATGAGGCTTTAATTAAGCTTGATGGTACACCCAACAAAACAAATCTTGGTGCCAATGCGATCCTTGGAACATCATTAGCTTGCGCCCGCGCGGCGTCTTTGGAGCATGGTGTTTCCCTGTTTCGTTATTTAGGGGGAGACAAGGCTCGCCAACTTCCAATTCCATTAATGAATGTCATCAATGGCGGAGCCCACGCTGATAATGGCCTTGATGTGCAAGAGTTTATGATTGTTCCCTGCTTAAAGAATTTTAAACAATCTCTTCAAGCCGGAAGCGAGATTTTTCATAACCTTAAAAAATTACTTTCTGAAAACCATCTGACAGTTGCAGTAGGAGATGAGGGTGGTTTTGCCCCAAAACTTAAAAGTAACACCGAAGCCCTGGATTATCTTTGTCGAGCGATCGAAAAGTCAGGTTACAAATTAGGTGAAGAAATATTTATTGCTCTTGATGTGGCCGCCACCGAACTTTATTCATCTGAACTCTATCAGTGGGAAGGCCAAAAAAAATCAGCGGCTGAGATCACTGATATCTATAGCAGTTGGCAGAAAAAATACCCCATCATGAGCATTGAAGATGGCCTGAGTGAAGATGATTGGCAGGGATGGCAACATCTCACTTCAAAACTAGGAAGCTCGATGCAGCTGGTAGGCGATGATCTTTTTGTCACCAACATCGACCGAGTTAAAATGGGTGTTGAAAAAAAATGTGCCAACGCCTTGCTTGTTAAGGTCAATCAGATCGGAAGCCTTTCAGAGACCAAAAAAGCCGTGGAGTTTGCCCAAAGTCACGACTATCAAACAGTTATGTCCCACCGAAGTGGCGAAACTGAGGACACTACCATTGCTGATTTGGCAGTGGCCATGTCTTGCTCACAGATTAAAACCGGTAGTCTTTGTCGCAGCGAGCGTATTGCCAAGTACAATCAGTTGCTAAGAATTGAAGAAGAGCTGGGTGATAAAGCCACCTTTGCTCAAAGACCTAAAACTTAAGTCGGGTTGAGCTTACTGTTAATCTATGATCCAATAAAAGGACTATGATCAAAAACTTAGTCCTGACTTTTCACGAATACATCAATCATCCGCGAAAAATTCTTTTTACTGGATTCTTTCTGGTTCTCTTTATTCTTATTTTCGATGGCAGTCTTTGGCGCTTTTGGAGTCTTTATCGCGGCCAAGAGGACATTATCAAAAGAACCTCAGAACTTGAACTTCGTGCCCAAAAGTTAGAATTCGAAATCCACCAAGCCTCCCAACTTACCTATATCGAGCGCCAAGCCACTGATCAGTTTGATTATGTCCGCGAAGGCGACCTCATCTTCGTCTTCTCTGAATAAAATACACCTCAACTCAAGTTCACCAAAGACTCCCCAATCAATATTTATTACATGTTTATTATCTCAGCATAAATAAACTTGTCTTCATCAGGATTCTCGAATAACCCAGGGTAACTGAAAAAGTGTTTATCTTTTTAACTTGTGGGGGATTAAAAAATGAAAAATATCTTATTTGTCCTAGTTCTTGGCATTTCAAATGTTGCTTTTGGTGGGTTTTCTGAAGTTGATTTGGTTGTACGCCAAGCGCTGGACAACGAATACAATGATGGCGAGACTTGTCCTGATTTTTACGAAGATTATTTTGATTTTCATACTTTAAAAACTGAGTCTGAACAGTGTTTTATGGAGATCGTCGCTCAAGTTCGTTTGCGCTCTTGTTTTAGCTCATCACAAGAAGCCCCAGTGGTTGAAGCCCTCGTTTGCGTGAATAAAGACGGATCAACTTATAGTGCCGAGTTTCTATATGACTGGAGACCAGAATAAATTATTGAGTTCTAGAATATTTTCAGTGCTTTTATTGATGGCTCATCAGCGAGTGTGGTTATCCCTAAAAATAACTTCTTTTTCAAAAAGGTTTTTTTTAATGTGTGAATCGGCTATAAGTAAAAAAATTAAACTTGTGAGTCGGTGATATGAAGAAACTTTATTTGGTTGATGTGAGTAATATGTTTTTTAGGGCCTTTTATGCCGTCCGTATGCTCAATAATTCAAAAGGGCTCCCGACCAATGCGATCTTTGGTTTTTTATCTATGTCGGTGAAGCTACTAAAGGATGTGAAGCCCGATTATCTGGTTTATTGCTATGATTTGCCGGGTCCCTCTTTTAGAAAAGAAATCTATCCCGAATACAAAGCCAACCGTAGCGAAACACCTGAAGAATTGATTCCCCAGATCCCCTATATAAAAAAAATCACCGAACTTCTAGGTATACCTGGAATTGAAAAAGAAAATTATGAAGCCGATGATGTTATTGGTTCACTTGTTAAGTTTGGTTTAAAAAATAATCTCGAAGTGGTTATTGTCAGCGGTGACAAAGATTTTGCCCAACTGGTTGATAACAATGTGACAATCCTTGATACAATGAAAGATAAAGTTTTAGATAGCGATGCTGTTTATGAAAAATGGGGAGTCCGGCCCGATCAGTTTATTGATTATCTTGCCATTACTGGGGACAGTTCAGACAATATCCCCGGAGTCAGAGGGCTTGGGCCAAAGGGTGCGCAAAAATTATTAGAAAAGTTTCAAACGCTTGATGGCATTTACGATAATATTAACCTCATAAAAACACCTTCTCAGGTCAAAAAACTTGAAGAGAATCGATCAATGGCTTATTTGTCACAAAAATTAGTCGAGA